>CAMOWU010000039.1 GCA_946628545.1 uncultured Bacteroides sp.
TTGGACACTTCTTTTTGTACTATGCTTGATTATCAGTGAATTACGATTTTGGCACGCTTCTTGCAACATGTAAAGGCAAAAAGATTATTGACTGATATGAACTATTTCCGACAAGCCCTCGCTCTGATACGCGAGGAACGACTTTTCTCCGGCATCTACATCGTTGGCACGGCACTGGCCATTGCCTTTACGATGGTGATGGCCGTGGTGTATTACATTAAGTTGGCGCCCATCTATCCCGAGCGCAATCGCGCGAGGACCGTCTATTTCGAAGGCATCCGAGTCGAGGCCGAGAACGGTGGGATGGGGCAGACTGGTTTCAGTGCCAAAGCATACGAGGACTGGTTCAAGTCCAGCCCGAATATCGAGTACTGCTCGCCCACGCTGTTGGCGGCTGGAACGGGCAAGACAATAGGCCGTTGCCACACCAGTGTGGTGCGTGGCAAGGATGACTATTTGGATGTGGTCCGCAACGAAGCCAGTACCGATTTTTTCCGCATCTATGAGTATGAGTTCCTGAGCGGACGTCCCTTCACTGACAAGGAAGTAGAGGGAAAAGAATCGGTCTGCGTCATCAGCGATGCTTTGGCCGAACGGCTGTACGGCAAAGGCGTGGATGCCTTGGGAAAGACAGTGGAGATGGAGAGTGACCTCAATCTGAGGGTGGTAGGCGTGGTACGCGGTGGCAGTCAACTGACCCCCGACAGTTACGCCGACATCATCATGCCATACTCTATATGGGATGTGAGATTCGGTAGCGACTACCAAGGTGTCTATTCCATCGTGGCCACCGTGCGCGATGACGAGCACCTTCAGGCCTTGAAGCAGGAACTGGACGACATGGCTACGCGCTGCTGGCAGTCACATCGGGATCAACTGCCCCAATTCGGCTTTGGCGAGGGCGTGAAGATGAAACTGGTGCTGACCAGGAATTTGGAAACCCATCCCATGCACGTGCTGCAAACTGAGAACCGCGACGGCATGTTTGGCAGACTGACGAACTGGCAACTCATCAAGCATTATGCTGGCATCTTGTTCGTCCTGCTCTTTGTGCCTGCCCTCAACCTTTGCGGCATCGTGGGAGGACGCATGGAACGGCGGTCGGCGGAGATGGCCGTTCGCAAGACCTTCGGCGCACGGCGCAGCACGCTCCTGAACCAGGTGGTGGGAGAGAACCTTGTGCTGACATCTATCGGCGGTGTCATCGGTCTTTTGCTGTCCTGGCTCGCCATTTACGGGTTGCGCACGCAAATTCTCGGCATGTTCTTCGACAACAGCACCCTGTCCACGGCTCCGATTGTAGAAGGTGAGATGCTCTTCGCCCCGACGCTGTTTGTCGGTGCCTTTTTCGCTATCCTGCTGCTCAACATGCTGGCAGCCGTTGTACCGGCCTGGTGGAGCCTGAGAAAACCTATTGTGGAATCAATGATGGAAAAGAGATGAAAACAAGACTGCACAATATCTTGAATGCCAATACTTGGCTGTTTATCGAACTGGTCATCATCACCGTCGTGGCATGGGCGGTATTCGACCCCGCTATCGTCAACCTGTATTACCGTAGCCTGCCTCTCGGCTACGACAGCGAACAACTGCTCTATGCTCAAACGGTGGTGGGTGGCGGTGAATGGATTGTTGACGAAAACGGCACTCCCCAAGATCCTTATCGCATGACAGAGGCGCGCCGCCTCCAGATGTTACGACAACTCACATCCGTGGAGGGGGTGTCCTCGGCATATTTTTACAACAATTCATACGGTGACATCGGATACACGAATGGGTCCTACACGGAATGTTGGAATGGTAGCGATACACTCTATTTGGCTACTGTCAACTTCGTTTCTGATTGCCATTTCTTCGAGACCTACGGCCTGCAGCCTATTTCTGGCAGTCCGTCGGAAGAGGAACTCTCCCAAATCAAACCACAAGACAGTCAAGTCGTGCTGACTCGTTCTGGTGCTATCGCGTTGTTCGGCACAACCGATGTGGTGGGCCGTCAACTCACACTATGCTATAACCCGCCTTTCGTGGTGAGGGTGGCAGGTGTTGTGGAGGATTTCCGCAAAATGATGCCCAACAACCTGCGTTCGCTTATCTTCGTTGCCCAAGAAAATATCCAAACAGATTGTCAATGCGTCATCCGTCTGAAAAATGGCATCGACGCGCAGCGGTTCGTGGAGGAACATGGACAGGAACTGATTCGCAACGGAAAGACGGATTTCAACCGCATCAGTCGTCTCATGACCTACGATGACTGGTTGCGCCAACTGGAACTCGACGACGGACGCACGCAAGAAGTGAACCGCAGTCTGGCACTGGCTTTCTTCTTCCTCGTCAACCTGATGCTGGCCGTCATCGGCACGGTATGGCTTCATGCCAAGCGGCGCACGGAAGAATGCGGTGTGCGACGTGCTTTCGGAGCCACTCGCTGGCGTATGCTTGGCGATTTTCTATGGCGGAATGCCCTGTTGGCCACCATTGCTGTAGTCATCGGCTGCATCATCTACTTGAACTATGTCTACAGCGGCATCACCGAGTACAATGGAAACATGTACAGTGAAGCGCTCTACAATACGGGGGTGATGGTGGATTTGGCTACCGATAGGTCCTGGCCCGACCTTTTCTGGTCTCATTTCCTTGTGGTCAGCGTCATCGTCTATCTTGTTCTTCTGTTCACCGTCCTCATCGGCACTGCCATACCAGCTGTGAAGATTATCAGGACCAAGATTACCAATGCACTGAGGGACGAGTGATTCCGCCAATGTCTGTCTGATAAAACGTCAAATAGAAAAATATGAAAATGATACGACAGGTACTCGCCCTGATGCGCGAGGAGAAACTCTACTCAGCCATGTACATCGCAGGTACGGCATTAGCCGTGGCCTTCACGATGCTCATTGCCGAGGTGTATTACGTGAAGGTGGCCGACATTGCGCCAGAGGTGCGGCGAAGCAGCACCTACTACCTGGATTATATGCCATTGAAGAACGACACCACACGCAGTAAGACAATCGAACACGAGACTTTCACCAGCCTTTTTCAGACTATGAAGACTCCTGATTGCATCACGGGAGTGACGGTTAGTGTCATTGATGACAAGAACTATATGAAACTGGCAGATGGCCTACACGACAGATTGGTCAACGTCATACAGACAGAGCCTGGTTTCTTCCAGTTCTATCAATACAGATTTGTGCAAGGCAAACCTTTCACCCAGGACGATTTCGACAACGAACGCCCCACGGTGGTCATCACTGAGCAAATCAGCGACTTGCTGTTCGGCAAAGGGAAAGAAGCCATCGGGCAGACCGTCCGCATCAACAACCTCGACTACCACGTCTGCGGAGTGGTGGAGACACCCAGTGCACTCATGGAAAAGAGTGTGGCCGACATCTGGTGCCCCTATTCTGCCAAAGGCATCAATGCTTCCTGGGGTGTGTCATGGCGCGATCTCAACATCGAAGTGGCTTTCAGTGTGCCGGCCAGCAAGCGCGATGCATTCATGCAGGAAATCAAGGAAATAGAAGCCCGCTACAACAGCGTACACAAGGATGAACCAGTGAAGATGGCCCAGATGGTCAGAAGCCACTACAGCGAGGTGTGGGACGACCTTGGAGGAATCTTCAGTGCCAGAGGGAAAAACCTCACTTGGTATGTTGCTCCTGCCATTCTGCTCCTGCTGTTGGTACCTGCGCTGAACATGAGCGGAATGGTGGCCAGTCGCATGGAGAGACGTTTGCCTGAAATGGCCATTCGAAAGGCTTTCGGTGCCAAACGCCGTACATTGATTGGACAAGTCATCACAGAGAACTTCGTGCTGACGCTTTTTGGGGGTGTCATCGGTCTGTGTCTGGCCTGGACGGCGCTATATGCATGGAGGGACTGGGTGTTTTATGTCTTCTCCGACAGCAGCAAATTATATGGCAGCGTGCCGATAGTGAAGGGGGAGATGATCTTCGGACCCGCCATCTTCCTCATTGCACTGCTTGTCGGCTTTGTACTCAATGTGCTGGCTGCTGCACTGCCTGCATGGATCAGTCTTCGTAAACCAATTGTAGAATCAATGATGATCAAGAAATGAAACTGCTGAAAGAATTATTCCAACGGAGAACAACCCTCTGGATTGCCCTCGAACTCATACTTGTCACGCTGGCACTGTGGTGGACCTTCGACCCTGTACTCGTTGACCAGACTGTATTTCATTTGCCCATGGGCTATGACGTGGACCGATTGGTCAAGTTCCAGACGGCAAACACCTTCACCAAAAATGAGCAATATCAACAATCCGGTGTCATCTTCGACGAACAAAACATCCTGTTGCAGAAAGTGGAGGAGATGGACGAGGTGGAGGTGGCCTACATCGCAGAACACACACCATTGGGCTTTGAAAGTCAGTCGTTAGGCTCGTATTTCTCCAACGGCAACGACTCGGTCATGGCTTGGCAATACCATTTCACACCCGACTCGAAGATGTTTGAGGTTTACGGCATCGAGTCGCTCACACCCGATGTACCCAGCTCTGAACTCACCCACGACTGCCATGATCAGCAAAGCGTCATCATCACTCGTTCGTTGGCCATGGCACTCTATGGCACCATCGACTTGGCTGGACGCACCCTGAAGGCGCAAAAACTGGAATGGGTTGAGAACGAAGAAGGCGATGGCGGTGACTTGAGGTGGGTCGGCTGCGACTATAATATCCGTGCCGTAGTTGAAAACGTGCGTATCGAGCCCTACGACTGCAACAACCCTGTGGTTTTCCTGTGCGAGAGCGGCTCCAAAACCAATGCGCCCATCATTGCCCGACTGCGTGAGGGAGTGGATGCCACTTGGTTCATGGAAACGCACAACCAAGAGGTGCAAAGTCAGTTGGTGACCGAACATCAGTACGTACGCGATATACTGTCGGCACGACAGTCGGGAAATGAAACCATAGAAAGAATCGGTGGCGGACGAAGAACACGACGCAACCTACTCATAGCGGCATTCTTCGCCATCAACCTGTGTTTTGGCGTGGTCGGCACATTGCTTATGTACACACGCCAACGGCGTGAAGAGGCGGGGGTGAGACGAGCCTATGGCGCCACCCGCCTGAACGTCTTCTGGGGCTTCATCCGCGAGGCGTGGCTGCTCACCACCGTCAGCGTCTTTGTCGGCTGCATCATCTATTTCCAGTTTGCCTCAGTCCACGGCCTGTACGAGCAGTTAGGCCACAATCCCGCCATCCACCTCTGGTTCAACGATTTCGCCACCCACTTCACCGTGGTCTCGCTATTCGTCTATCTGGCGATACTGTGTGTTGTGCTCATCGCCACTGCCATACCGGCGTGGCGCATCTGCAGGAGCGAGATAACCGAAGCACTGAAGGATGAATAAAGCAGGCTTTCATTTCGGGCTTTCGTAATAACGATACACCGATTTAACGATTACCCGATTATCCGATTAACCGATTACCCGAGAAAAAAAGAACAATTAATAAAATAACAAAAGAACAATGGAAACAGTAATCAAATTGACCGGTATCAACAAAATCTATCGTACCGACGAAGTGGAGACACAGGCGTTGGAGAATGTGAACCTCGAAGTGCGCAAGGGCGAGTTCCTGAGCATCATGGGACCCAGTGGCTGCGGTAAATCGACGCTGCTCAATATCATGGGTCTGCTCGACGAGCCCACCAGCGGACAAATAGAACTGTGTGGGCAGGTCATCAACCCGAAGCTGAGCGACAACAAGTTGGCTGAACTGCGCAACAAGACCCTGGGATTCGTATTCCAGTCGTTCCACCTCATACCCACACTCAACGTCATCGACAACGTGATGCTGCCACTCATCTACCGAGGCGTGCGTAGCAGCGAGCGCACACGCTTGGCCAAGGAGGTCATCGAGCGTGTCGGCCTCAGCCACCGCATGAAGCACCGCCCCACGCAACTCTCCGGCGGACAGTGCCAGCGCGTGGCCATCGCCCGCGCCATCATCGGCAACCCTGAAATCCTCCTGGCCGACGAGCCCACGGGTAACCTCGACTCGAAGATGGGTGCCGAAATCATGGAACTGCTCCACCGACTGAACAAAGAAGATGGCCGCACCATCGTCATGGTGACCCACAACGAGCAGCAGGCCAAGCAGACCGACCGCATCATTAAGTTCCTCGACGGACGCCAGATCCTATAATCGAGATCCCAATTAATCGCTTTCTCGTTTAATCGCTTTCTCGTTTAATCGATTAATCGTTTAATCGAAAACTCGTTTAATCGTTTAATCGATTAATCGTTTAATCGAAAAAAACTCGAAATCTCGTCCAATCGACAATCCCTTTAACGAACCACAATGAGTAAATTCATGCTTTTTTTGCGTCATTCGTTTGCGCTGATTTGGGAGGACAAACTCTTCTCTGCCATCTACATCGCAGGAACAGCGGTGGCCATCGGATCGGCGATGGTCATTGCCATCGTGTTCCACATCAAGCTTGGCGACATCAGACCAGAGTCGAACAGAAGCCGCACGCTTTACGTTTCCAACATCTTCGTCACCGAGACAGCGCGCAAAAACGATTCTGGTGTTCGAGCAGGAATATCTACGGCGGCTATCGACAGTGTGTTCCGAAAGATGAAGAGCGTCGAACTGGTCTCTGGACTCTGTTCTGCTAATTGGAATCACTTTGTAATCACCGACGAGCAACATGAACACATCGTGAATACCGTGGCGATATCATGCGACCCCGACTTCTTCCGCCTCTACGACTTTGAATTCATCAGTGGACGACCTTTCACAGAGAAGGAGTTCCGCAGTGGCGAACCAGTATGCGTCGTTTCGGAAACGCTTGCCAAGAAGATGGATGGCGTTGACCATTTCGTTCTCTACGACCGAAAGCGCGTTCCACCATTGCGCATTGTTGGCGTGGTGAAGTCGGTGAGCGACTTTATGGAAAACTCCTCAGCCGATATCTACATTCCTTACAAGGCAAAGGATATCTTGGAATACGACTCAGAATACAGCAATGAGCAGATACCCTATTCGGGACAGCTCGAAACGCGCGTCTTGTTGCGCGATGGCTTTAGTCGTCAGGACTTCCTGGAGGAAGTAGAGCCCATACGCCAGCACTACAATGCCATGATCAGTGCTATAAAGGGGGAGCAGGTGGAATGGGTGCTCAATGCTGACACGCATTTTTTCCACAGCGTCAATTTCTTTGGGAGAGAGAACGAACAAAATGTGATAGGAAAGGCCAAGAACCTGACAATACCGGGCCTTCTCATGCTGCTCTTCCTGTTGTTGCCTGCCATCAATCTGAGTGGCTTGGTCAGCAACCGCATGGAGGCACGTCGTGCTGAGATGGGCATTCGCAAGACTTTCGGTGCCAAACGCCTGTGGTTGCTGCGTGAAGTCATCAATGAGAACCTCGTGCTGACAATTCTGGGAGGAATAGTTGGATGGTGGTTGTCGTGGCTGTTCATCAAGGCTGTGAGCGAAAGCAATATCTTAGTGGATATTTTTATGGCCAACGACAAACCCAACCGCGATATGGCACTCGATATCCAAATGTTTTTCACGCCCACACTCTTCCTCGTCGCCTTCGCATGCTGCGCTGTGATCAATCTCATGGCGGCACTCATACCTGCTTGGTCGGCGCTGCGCAAACCTATTGTTGAATCGCTAAACCAGAAAAGATGAACCAAACCTTTAAGCATTTTTGGGCACATCGCCGACAGAACGCATGGATCATTACCGAGATTGCTCTTGTGGTCATTCTCAGCTTCTACTTCATCGACTATTTCACCGTGATTGCTTACGACACCTATCTATCGCGTCCGGCGACCGACTTCGAACGTGAGCATCTGTTGGTGGGGCAGATGGGAAGCATCAACACTGAAACAAATACGGACAACAATGCAGAAGAGTCGCCCGACACCGCACAGGCAAATTCATTGGAACGCTTTTGGCAACGCTTTTGGCAGAAAGAATGGACCAACCTCAATTCCATTCGTGATCAGATCAGGGCATTGCCCGAGGTGCAAAGCGCGGGTTTTCTAACCCGAGCGGCGTATGGCGCAACCTACTTCCATGTCAATTCTTATTCCTCCGAGAACGACAGCACCCGAAAATGCGATGCCTACTTAGCGGAATTTAATCTGCATGAGCAATTCTTCGAGACGATGGGACTGACGCCCCTCGAAGGTAGCATCGCGGCTGAGGTCCTGTCGGAGGAGTGTCCTTCCGACGGTGCAGTCATTACCCGTTCAATGGCGATGGCACTCTTTGGTACCGAACAGGTCGTAGGTCGTCGCATCGTCGAATGGGATGCCAGCGACCGTGCGCTGCAGAAGATGGGAGAACCTCAGGTGGTCAAACGCTTTACCATCGCAGCTGTCGTGGAAGATTTCCGGCTGATACCTTACGACCGTTATGCTTATGTCATCCTGACACCCGTTGACTGGCCGGTAGGAGATCTCTCCCCCCAACTGTTCATCCGCTTACGTCCTGATGCCGACGCAACAGCATTTGTCAACAAAATCAACAGCAGCAAACCTGCGCTTTTCCAGGCGGGCAGCCGCATCCTCGTTTCGGTCGTCAACTACAACGATTACCTCAAGCGGCAAACCTCAAAAGGACGTGATCAAAACGATGTAGCAAGCCTCTTAAGTACATTCATTGTGCTGCTTTTGATCAATGTCCTCCTCGGCACACTCGGCACCTTCTGGCTGCAGTTGCGCAAGAGAACAGAGGACATCGGCATCATGCGCAGTTTTGGCGCCAAGCGCAAGCACATTTTCTGGATGGTCTGGTGCGAGGCCGCACTGCTCACATTCATTGCCTGCATCATCGGACAGGTAATCTGGTTGCAGTTCGCGTTCAATGTCGGGGTATGTCCGGGATTGAGCAACAGTGGTACGGGATCGGAGACCGACTGGGTCAGCACCTTCTGGCTGCACTATCTGATCATCTGTTTCATCCAGTATATCATCATGCTCATCATCGTCACTATAGGTGTCACGGCACCAACTTTCATCGCCATGTACAAACGACCGGTAAAAGCATTGCATTATGAATAGAATCGTCTTGTCAATCTGCCTCTTATGGCTATCGTGCGCCACCATTGCCAAATCGCTCCCCTCCCATTCAAGGGGAGGGGTAGGGGTGGGGTCCTTTTGTCAACTCCTAACATTCCAACTCCCCTCCCATTCAAGGGGAAAGGCTACGGGTAGGCGACGGAACGTCGGGAATGGGGTAGGGGTGGGGTCAATCACCGACACCCTCCACCTCACGCTCGACGACTGCATCATGATGGCTCGCCGCCAGAGTGTGGATGCAGCCGTAGCACTGGGCGAACTGAGGTCGGCCTACTGGCAGTGGCGCAGTTATCGTGCCGACCAACTGCCAGAGGTATCGATCTCGGCCACCTTGCCCAGTTATAATAAACGCTACAACTCCTATCAGCAGGCCGACGGAGGCATGTCGTTCGTGCGCAACGATTACCTCGGACTCAATGGTGCCATGAACATCACACAGAAGATATGGCCCACGGGCGGTACACTGACCATGGAATCGTCGCTCGACTATCTGCATCAGTCGGGCAGTGGAAAGTCGGGCAATCAGTTCATGTCGCTGCCCGTCGCCGTCAGACTCTCACAACCCCTCTTCGCCGTCAACCACCTGAAGTGGGACCGCCGCATCGAGCCACTGCGCTACCGTGAGGCGAAAGCACGGTTCATCACCGAAACAGAACAAGTGGCTATGCAAGCCATCAACCTCTATTTCAACCTGCTCTTGGCTGGCGAACAAGTGAACATTGCACGCCAGAACCTGCAGACAGCGGAGAAACTCTACGAGGTGGCACTGGCCAAGCGCAACATGGGTACCATCAGCCAGAACGACGTCCTGCAGTTGCGACTCGACATGCTCACCGCCCGAAGCCAGTTGACCGATAGTGAGAGTTCGTGCCAAGCATGCCAGTTTGCCCTTCGTTCCTTCCTCGATGTGGAGGCCACCATCGAACCGACAGTGCCAGAGGATGTTCCGCAGTTGCATCTCGACTACGACGATGTGCTCTCTCACGCACTACTCAACAATGCCTTGGCCACCACCATGCGCCGACAGCAAATCGAGGCTGACTACGCAGTGGCTGTAGCGCGTGCCAACCGCCAGAGCGTCAATCTCTACGCACAGATAGGCTACACTGGCACTGGCGAGAAAATGAGCGAGGCCTACCGCCATCTGCTCAGCAACGAGGTGGTGCAGGTGGGAGTCACCATTCCATTGCTCGACTGGGGTAAGCGCAAGGGACAACGCAAGATGGCGGAGTCGAACAGGGAGATAGTGCAGGGACAACTCCGCCAGCAAGCGCAGAACTTCCGCCAGAACATCTTTATCCTGACCGAACAATTCAACAACCAGGCCCAGCAACTGCGCATCGCCTGCGAAGCGGATACCATCGCCCGCCGCCGCTACCACACCAATGTCGAGACCTTCAAGATAGGCAGCATCTCCACCCTCGAACTCTCCAGTGCTCAGACCGCCAAGGACCAGGCGCGCCTCGGCCGCATTGCCCAGCTCCACAACTATTGGCTGTATTACTATCAGTTGCGCTCCATCGCCCTTTGGGACTTCGAGCGCAATTGCGAACTCACCATCGACGTCGAAAAAATCATCGAATAAAAGATAAATCGATTAGCCGTTTAATCGATCTATCGTTTAATCGTTTAATCGTTTAATCGTTCAATCGTTATTATCGTTATAGTCGTTATTATCGTTATTATCGTCATTAACGTCATAAAACGTCAATCCGAAATCCCGAACACATGAAAGCAGACAACGAAACCATGGACAGGCAAATTCCTGTCAGCGAACAGCGCCGGCGCAAGATGAAGCGGATGGGTATAGCCATCGCTATAGCCGTTGCCGTGTTGGGCGCAGGTGCATGGCTCGGCACACAGATGCTGCCGACACTCAACCGCAAGGCACTCATCATATCCGAAGTGGACCGTGGCACCATCGACGTGAGCATCTCGGCAACAGGACGTATCGTGCCAGCATTTGAGGAAATCATCGTGTCGCCCATCAGCTCGCAGATTCTTGAGGTCTATGCCCACAGCGGCGACAGCGTCGATGTAGGCACACCGTTGTTGAGGCTCGATCTCCAGTCGGCAGAAACAGACTACGCCAAAGCGCTCGACGAACGCGAGATACGCAGGCAGCAGACCACACAGTTGCAAGCCAACACCGAAACGCAACTCTCCGACCGACGGATGCAGATTGAGGTGAAGGAGATGGAGCTCTCGCAACTCGAAGCCCAACTGCGCAACGAACTCTACCTCGATAGCCTCGGTTCCGGCACACGCGACCGTGTGCGACAGGCCGAGACAACATTGAAAACCGCCCAGATGCAACTCGCGCAACTGCGACAGCAATACCAGAACGAGCAGCGCGTGCGGCAGGCCGACCTCCGTATGCAGCAACTGCAGAACGGTATCTTCGAGAAAGGACTCGACGAGAAGCGACGAACACTCGACGATGCCAAGATACGCTCGCCGCGCCGTGCCACACTTACCTATATCAACAGCGAGGTCGGCAGCACTATCGGCGCTGGTCAGAAGATAGCCGTGGTCAGCGACCTCAGCCACTTCAAGGCTGAGTGCGAGATCTCCGACACCCACAGCGAGCGCGTCCGTGTGGGAGGTGCCGTCATCCTGCGCATCGGCAAGGAGCATCTGCCTGCTACCATCAACACCGTCACACCCCTGAGTCAGAACGGTGCTGTCACCTTCACCGTCGTGCCAGAAGACATGTCGCATCCGCGACTCCGATCAGGCCTCCGCACCGAGCTCTTCGTCATCACCAGCATCAAGGACGATGTGCTCCGCATCCGCAACGGCTCCTTCTACAGAGGCCCCGGCGACTACAGCCTGTTTGTCGTTGAAGGCGACTTGCTCCGTCCTCGTCCCGTTCGTCTCGGCGAGTGCAACTACGACTACGTCGAGGTCATTAGCGGCCTGGAGCAGGGCGAACAGGTCGTGGTCAGCGACATGACGAAGTACAAAGGAAAAGAAAAGTTGAAACTGGAAGGAGAAGATTGATTCAACTTTAGTGAATCAATCGCCCTGCAAGGGCAAAATCACTCAGCCCAGGGCAACGCCCTGGGGCATATACGCCCCAAAAAACTGCGCCCTGTAAGGGCAAAATCGTTAACATCATTGATGATGCTGCCCTTACAGGGCGCAACTCAAACCATATCAAACCCTGGGGCATAGGAAGGTTGCCCCTTTGGGGCGCACTTGCTAAAGTTGAAAGATTCATGGATTTTTATATCTTTCCTCTAAAGAAAAAGTTATTCTTTACCTGGACTGGCTGATAAATCCTGATTTTTATCTAAATTTGCACATACTAACCAATAGTGGATTCACATGATTCTCGTAGTAGATGACGATAAGAATATCAGGCTCTCGCTGAAACTCGTTCTGGAACGAAACGGGTATAAGGTTGCCTTGGCTGAAGGGCCGAAGGAGGCAATGCAGATTGTCCGCAACATCCCGGCTGTGGAACTGGTGCTGATGGATATGAACTACACACGAGCCACCGACGGAGAGGAAGGACTGACGCTCCTCAAGCAGGTCAAGATATTCCGAAGTGAGGTGCCCTGCATACTGATGACGGCCTGGGGAACCATCGAACTGGCTGTAAAAGGCATGAGAGCCGGCGCCTTCGATTTCATCACCAAGCCATGGAACAATGGCGTGTTGCTGGAAAGGATTGAGACGGCGATAAAGATCAGCAGTAAAAGCCCTGCACTTCAGCCCGACACAACCTCGCCTATCGTGGGCAAGTCGCTCTCTGGCATCCTCGCCACCGTGGCACGTATTGCGCCTACCAACGCATCAGTCTTGATTACTGGAGAAAGTGGAACGGGAAAGGAACTGATTGCCGAAGCCATACACCGCCAGAGCCTGCGTGCCGACGGACCGTTTGTGAAGGTCAACCTCGGAGGTATATCCACATCCTTGTTCGAGAGCGAGATGTTCGGACATAAGAAAGGGGCATTCACCGACGCCAAAGCCGACCGAGTGGGACGCTTTGAGTTGGCTAAGGGAGGCACCATCTTCCTCGATGAGATTGGCGAGTTGTCGCTGACCAGCCAGGTGAAACTGCTGAGGGTGCTGCAAGACCAGACCTACGAGGTGCTGGGCGACAGCAAGACCCGCCGCACAGATGTGCGCGTGGTCTGCGCCACCAATGCTGATCTCAGGGCTATGGTTGAGGAACATACCTTCCGTGAGGACCTTTTCTATCGCGTCAACCTCATCCACATCCATCTGCCTTCTTTGCGCGAACGAAAGGAAGATATTCCGGCACTCGTCAACCACTTTATTCAGAAGGCTGCCCAAACCAACCATATATCGTCGGTCACTGTCTCAACCGAGGCTGTCGGGTATCTGCAGACGCTCCCATTCCCAGGCAACATCCGCGAACTGAAGAACTTGGTGGAAAGGGCGCTGCTGATGAAAGACCCCGCTGCCTCTACACTCACGGTTTCCGATTTTCAGACTCTCGTCCCGCAGTCGGAAACGTCGGCGTTGCCAGTTGGAATGACTACCACCCTCGACTCTATGGAACGTTCCGTCATCGCCTCCTGCATCGCCAAGCACAATGGCAATCTCTCGCTGGTGGCAAAGGAACTGGGCATCAGTCGTGGCGCACTCTACCGTAAAATAGAAAAGCACGGGCTATGAGACTCAAGCATTATTTCCTTCTGCTCATCATGGGGATTGTCATCCTGGCTGGTGTCGCGCTTTTCGCTACATTCCAGAGTCCCACCACGCTGTTCTACTGCACCGAGGCTTTCGTGGTTGTGTTGCTGGTCTATCTGTGGTACTTCTATCGAAAGACAATCCAGCCCTACGACACGCTGATTGGAGGTATGGAACTGGTGAGAGACCTGGACCTGACCACAAGACTCGCCCCGTCGGGACAGCACGAGACGGACATGATTGTGCGCACCTTCAACGACCTGCTCGCCCGCTTGCGAAGCGAACACCTCAAACTCGAAGAGCAATACACCTTTCTCAATCTTCTGATTGAGGCATCACCCATGGGGGTCATCCTCTGCGACCTCGACGGACATGTCATATCGAAGAATCCGGCAGCACAAAAGATGCTCTCGTCAGCTATAGAGGATGCCATGCTTGCATTGCCTTTGGGGGAGACCACAACCATGCGTACACCAGGCGAACCACGTCTTTTCCGCATCAGCCACCTCTCTTTCCCCGACCGTGGTTTTCAGCATCCTTTCTACCTCATCGAGTCGCTGACCTCTGAGGTGCGACTTGCCGAGAAGGCTGCCTACGAGCGCGTCATCCGCCTGATTGCCCATGAGGTGAACAACAGTGTGGCGGGAATCATTGGCAGTCTTTCTGGCGATGAGGCTGAACGGCTCACCGCACTTTCGGCTTTCGTCACACGATTTGCCGATGTGGTGAAGATTCCGCAACCACAACTCCAACTTTGCGACCTCAGCGAAGAGGTGGAGGCATGCCGTCCCTTCCTCGAGAACCTGTGTACACAAGCGCAAGTTGTCATCGAATTTCATCTGACCGACGCCGCATTGCCTGTGCATCTCGATGCCGTCCTCTTCCAGCAGGTGCTCATCAATATCGTGAAAAACGCCATTGAGAGTATTGCCGACCGACAGGGAAAAATCACCATTACGACAATGGCTACAGAATCAGCTTCACAACTGGTTGTTACCGACAATGGTCAAGGTATTCTTCCCTCAGTGGCAAAGAATCTCTTCACCCCTTTCTTCTCGACCAAACCGCAGGGACAAGGCCTCGGACTGTTGCTCATCCGCGATATCCTCACTGCCCATCACTGCTCTTTCAGCCTCCTCACCGACCCCAAAGACCATCTCACCCGCTTCACCATTCAGTTCATTGACCATTAACCATTGACCATTGGCCATTGAGGTTGGGTGCCCGCGGGTTTTGCCGGCGGGGTATTCACCATCATGATAATCCCAAATCGGTCATTAGGGAAAGAATTGGCATGCTAAAGAATGCGCCATGCGGATAAAGCGATGAAGGCTTGGCCTTCATGATTCTCTAATTCATGATAATCTTGACCGCCATGCGGTCACTATATTGGCTCTGCCGAACCTACGCTTCATAAGATTTGTGTTCGCAATAAATAATTCGATAATTCTTTAATTCATGAGAATAAAAACTCTAATGACCAATTTGGGATAATCTTTTCTTGCTTCACGAAATCTCAAGCAAGCACTGAGTGCCTCATGCACCTCATCCTATGAAGGAGCTACAATGCATATTCTGGCTTTATGTCCCTTTTCGATAATGATCTCTTTCTTATTTTTGTTTTTGATGGCTTCTAGTAGGAGGTGCGGCATTCCTGCCGTACAATAGTGCGTCAATTACCAACAAAGAACAATAGCGACCGTGCTACAGAAGTACAGGTTATATGGGCTGCCAAACTATGCTGGCTTGCCTAACCGCCTCCCAGCTTACGACACCGAATATGGAATGGTCGGGCACACGGTTGCAAAGCTATGAAAGATTGTGATGAATGTGTGTTGGAAGGTAAAGCGAATATATCACATTCGTGTTGAATAGTCATTGGTTATTGAGGATTGAAGGACTTTAGACACGAGGTGAGGGTACGCAGTCATCCTGCCTGCGACGCGTCTGGAGGACGCGTAATTCCATCATCGCAGGCAAGATGCCTGCGTACCCCGCGTGAGCATTTTAGGCGAAGCCAATGTTCAATGTTCAATGGTCAATGTTCAATGAAATAAATGGTCAATGTTCAATGTTCAATGGTCAATGAAATAAATGTTCTCACTCCCTCTGCGTCCATGACATCAGCCCGACGCATCTTGCCGTCGGGAGCTTCAAACTTGAAGTCGTGAGTGGCACTCACGGGTTGGATGCCTTCCGCTCTCAGTTTCTTTTTCAGCCAACGCCAGTAGTTGCTTGCCTTGGTGTAATCAGGTTCGTTGTTGATGGCCCGCACAATATCTGTGGATAGATCCTTCTTGATCAACCTTCTTTATCACCCCTACTGAAGGTTATCGTATATAATACGACATGTAGAAACTTCGTTCTCCTTCATAATGTTCTTTCTCAACGAAAGGGCCATTGTTTATACTTACAGATATAGTACCTGTAACAGTTGCTGGTGCGCTTGTGTCTGAAAGAGTAAATCTTATCAACTCTCCTTTTTCAAACGGGCCAGCCTTTATGCTATATGAACAATTCTTTGTAGTGATTGATTGCTGGCCCTCAGGTGTTGTGTAGGATATTTTCTTCACTATATCCCAACCGCGATTCATCCTGTTCAGATAATTAATTCTTAGGTTATATTCGACATAATACTTATCTCTTGGTTCATCATCATTATCGCTGCAGGAAACTAATGAAAAAAAAGACAACACTAAAATAAATGCAATAAATACTTTCTTCATACTGTTGATAATAAATAGGTTATAATTTTACTGAAGTTCCCCACCTTCATAAGAGCGATATACGAAAGACGCTGAAAGCCTCAGTAAGTTACAAGTCTCCATAAGGGTGAGAATTTCAACAAGATGACTATCTATTTCAAGATCTCTGCCAAAGTCTCTACTAATTCGAGGTAATTGTTTATGGCTTTTTGTTCACTCCTAGTTAAGCCTTTTATATTTTTACCACATCCAGAGCAATATTCTGTGGAGATATCATTTTTGATACCACATACACAAATGAACTTCATTCCGCCAGACGAGAACAATCCACCCTTGACCACTTCATTCTTACCAACATCTGGGAGATTTTGAAAGAAATTGCTAAGTTCTTGCATCTCTGCCAAATCTTGGATATTGTATGATGATTTCTCTACACTAAGAAGGCTAATCGCAACGTCAAATTTGCCTTCTTGGGCTAACTTTAATATATTGGAAGCGCTAAACAGTTTGTTGCTGATGATGATGTCCTTAAAATTGCTGATATCTTTATATACATAGTTTATAGCATCTTTATAATCCAATTTGCTTAGATATTTCTTGAAATTGGATATGCCCGAAGTAGCCCAATAGGGACGTTGAGTTCCCGCATACATACCTCCGGCGTTTGATGCTTCTCCCATAGCTGCGCCTGAGCCAATACATTTCTGATAATATTGGTATAAAGAAGGAGTTAGGGCTTCAACATCATTCTTTATTAAGAAATCCCATTCCTCATCCGAGATTGGTTCGTCCGATTCAATTTTTCGATGAATCTTTCTTTTATGATAAGCAAGATTCAACTCATCCCAAGAAATCTCATCCTCCTTTGATTCATGAATCTCCTTATCACTATCTGCTATTCTTACGGCTGTTCCTTGTATGGATACCATAAACATTGACATGCCTTTGCCAGATATGCTATCATAATCAATGCTTACACCAATAACAGCATTTGCACCAAGCTCTGCCGCCTTCTCCTTTAAGCGTTCTGTTACATCTCTGCATAATCCATTCATGGATTCTCTATAAGCACCAGAATTTCCACCAAACAAGTCTGAAAAAGAAGCAGTCAGATCTGTAAAGAAGCCTGTACCCGCAACTTGATTTGCGGTGACAATACCAAAGTATTTTTCAATTAGTATCCCATCAATGATGGGGGTCGTAAATAATTGTACGTTATTCATTTCTTCGTCTTTATGATTTGATTTTTCAATAGTTGCGTAAACAATTTCCGAAACTTAGATCATCTAATTTTGAGTCGTTTATCTAGGTTGTATATAGGTGTCCATCAAGGCTCTTATAAGTTGTTCTCTCTCTGAATCATTATTCTTGATTAGTTCGACGAGCTCCTCGTCGATATAGGCATATTGAATGTGCTCACGCATTTGTTTTGCCGTCGGTTGAGACTGGAGTTTGAGGAATCGTTTGAATTCATCCGTGCTGACTCTGGGTTGGAAATGCCAGAACTGCTCTTTCTTCAAATACCAGAAAGGAGTCCATACCGAAGGAACATCTATGTTTGGTCTATATCTTTTCCACAGTTCATCAAACTCATTTTTTATCATATCGTCCATATAGATGCGGTTCGAAGTCATGCGCCCACTTTCGATAAGTCGAACGACAGAAAGAAGCAAGATGGCTTTGTGGGGACATTTCTCACCGTTAGGATAACGGGCGACAATCAGATGCCAAAAGGCCTCAACATAATCAATTTCTCCCCGATATGGGGAATTCATGAGATCGTAATCGTTCAAGCTAAGCGTATTATTTGAATCATCAAAGGATGCATATTCGTATTTTTTTGTAACGTGATTTGTTGTTTCGTCGTCCGCCTTGTCTTCATAGAAATAGTCAACCTGATGGAACCTTCTGGCTACACCAAGAAAATTATTAAAATCTTTTCCCCACTGGTTGAAAACACAAATTTTTGTACCGTCAATCAAAGTAATCAAATCTTCAGCATCCAAAAAGAAGCGTTTCTTTAAATCAGGGCGTTCCTTCACCTTAATCATTATTTCATCATATCTTCTACATACGCCATACTTCGGACTTGAATTTAATGATGAAGGAAATTGTCTCTCTAATTCTTCGAGCGATGCGTAAGGATGGTGCTCTACATATTTCTTGACTACGCTTAATACAAATCTTCGTTTAGTAAGGGGTTGGCCACCGTCTATCGAGTATTTTGTCCTATCGTGTGAAGATGAAGAGGATTTAGACCCTTCAGACGCTTGGCTTGTCTGTATAGGATTTAAATCTTCTTCTGATGCAGTACGAATGTCTAGACCTCTTTCGTGGGAGTAGTCGAGAATAAGGTGGCATCCTCCAATTAAATCTTCCAACAGAGGTTCGCACTCCTTCTGAATATGAGGAACAATTACATCGGTGATGTATTGTAGCTCCAGTTGCTTCACTTTCAGTAGTTGTTCCTGGCTTATGGGCAATCCTAAAGACTCTAGTAACTCGATAGCATCGTATGCTGTAGATAAGTTTTCCATCATTAAAATAATATTTTTTCGATTTTGAGACCTAAGCTTAAAGCCTTGTTGATATGTCTGATTTGGTCATATTTTGTGTCTGTAGAAGAATACGTGCAGACATATAGTCCTGGTTTCACTTCCTTTTGAGCGGCACGGTACCGCTCATCCGTATTAAGAATGGATGAAACGAGGTTGTCGCCCATGATCATCATGTTTAATGCCTGAACTCTTTCTGGGACAGCATACTTAACTACATCCAACAAGGTTTCAAGAACAGGAACCTTACAAGATACTGTGTTGTCGGGGAAGGTAACTCTAATCTTGTACTTCATTGTTCTATGTCCGGTAGTGTCTATGCTAGTACTACTATTTCTTGATGGAACTTGAACGACTTTCCGTATGAACGGTCTTAGGCTGACCCCGGATTCTGGGGAATATTTAAAATCTAATTCAATATCACCACGAAGCTTTGTGAAAAGTGGTTCCAATTCAGACTTCATCAAAGGGATGATTTCTTCTTCGAGGTAAATGATTTCCATTTGGCGTATGGCCTTTAGTTGGTCTGCTGACGGAGTAATGCCAACAGACTTTAACATCTTTATGGCTTCATATGCCTTTTTTATTTTTGTTCCATCCATAACTAAGTTAGCTTTAGATTCAACTTATATACTCTTTGACACACGTAACTCTTCAAAATATCGTTTTTGGGCAATTAACTCGCAAAGAATTATTAATGTCCATTGGCCTTCTTTAATTGGCTTTGTCTTTTTCAACATAACTGGAGTCGTCCCATCAGCCTCAAATAATTTTACCCTTGTTCCATCTTCGAGCTTATCAACTTTCTGTGTCTCAGACCATAGTACTATTTTTCTCTGAGCTGGATCTGATGTCGTTTCGGTAATAAATTGCTCAGGTTCCAATAGCTCTATAAACTTTTTTGGAGAGAGTTTTCCATTAGTCGGTAGTTGGAGGTCCTCAAACAATGTAAGAGTGTATTTCATTAAGTCTTGGGATTGTATTACTCGTAATAATTTAGAGATAGATATGAATTTCTGAGAGAATGTCGCTTTTAACACTACATTTCCAGATGGCAAAGAAGCTGAGAACTTGTTCCACAATTTTTTTGCAATAAGAGCATTAAAGGCATTCTCTGTCTTTCCCTTCTTTTGAAGATTGTCATTTTTCTCGGTTTGGGAATTTGAAGAACGCCCCACTATTTGTACCTTGACAGGAGAGCCATAGTTGTAGTCAACAATGAGACTGAAAGACTTGTGTACATCCTCAACAAGGTTTTGGATGTATTCCTGAATTTGAGGAACCAAAGTTTCACTCAGGTACTTGTCTTCAAGAATCCTTCTTTCGCGTATCTGTTCTTTTGAGATTGGAAGCCCCAGCTCTTTTAGTACAGCAATAGCTTCAACTGCTTCCTTAAAACGATTACTCTCCATGCAATTTGCCTTAAATTAAGTGTGTCACTTTGATCTTCTGCCAGTGCTTGCCTATACCAAGAGCCATGTTTTCTGCATCTTTGGTGATGAGTTCACCTTTTTGCAATCCTGTGATAACTTGCTTCAGTTCTTGTAATGAGTTGCCCGACACGCCGAATAAGTCTTTGAGCACATTGTCATTCTGCTGCTGTTGCTTCATAATCAGTGGATATTGGGCGTTGGCATAGAAATCAAAATACTTTGACTTGAA
Source organism: uncultured Bacteroides sp. (assembly GCA_946628545.1). Lineage (GTDB taxonomy): Bacteria > Bacteroidota > Bacteroidia > Bacteroidales > Bacteroidaceae > RUG11857. The sequence continues at coordinate 20,660 of CAMOWU010000039.1, forward strand.
ACTCTCCATATTCTGTGTGGCAAGAATGATGCTCATACCTTTGTTTCGCCCCACAGCGATTAACTCACGTAAAGGACGGTTGTCAAAGTCAAGCATATAGTGTGCCTCGTCAATGATTGTGAAGTGGCGCAACTCTACTCGTTCGTCGTTCTTTGCTTGGGGAGGTAAAGACTCATAGATGCTATTCAGTTTCGACACAACAAAATAGACGATAGCTTTTGCCATGGCACCATCTTTGGGGAAACGACCCAGATTGATGATATAGCAGTTGTTGAGCAAGTCGATTTTATCTTCTGATTCAAATATGTGGTTGGTGACTAACTGAGTGAGAACAGAAATGACGCTGTCGGTTCTGTCTTGCTGTTTCTCTGGTAATAATGTCTTGTAGTTTTCTAAAATCTCATTAAAGGTAACAGGCTTAAAACCCTTTGATTTGTATGCGTTGATAATGGCATTGCTGAGGCGGGTGTCCATATTTGCGCTTATATTAGCCCTGCTAATGGCACTTAATGCAGTTGAAAGTTCAGTTGCATAAAGATTGACCTCATTGATGGGCTTGCCGGTGAAATCTTTGAATGGAGTGAAAGGCAATGGACGCTCTATTGGATTCAGTATGGCACTACTATCAGTGTCGAATTTTTGCAGCCACGCAGCATTTGCAGGGTCTGAGAATTCACCTTTGTAGTCAAATAAGAGGAAATTGACTGGATAATGCGTGTCGGATGATGCTCCACGAATCTGGTTAATCAATACAGAAATCAGGTTTGATTTGCCCGAACCTGTTGTGCCTGCAACAAGTATCTGCGTATTGGCAATCTCTCTGCTGTTGATGTCCAAATATGCACTCATTCCATTCTCATATTCACCGATATGTAGGTTAAGCTCTGGAATGGCGGAAACCGAATGACCACCTCGCAATGGCATATATGTAAGCCATTCGTCGATGGCACCTTCTTTAAGAAGTATTTCCCTGCCTCTAAGAATTTCACGACCGATAGCCCTGCTAACCAACGTTGGTGCAGTCCAGTCGGCATCCACATCATGATATCTGAGTTTGAGCAGTGTTTCAAACATCGATCCTATATCAGATTTCGTGAAAAAAGTAGTGGCGTATGGAGTGCGTGAAAGTACAAGATTATTGATGGATTCATCTATACGTCTGGGCGACTTGTCGCTCAAGCCTACAAGTAAGCAGATGCGTAGCACCACACTGAAGTTCAATGTCACTGGACGGACATTGTCGGAATATTCTTCCAGATTAAGGCGTTGCTCCAAGAGATTTTTCACGTCCATGATTCGGTCGTGCATATCTTGAACAGTCGTAACACCTTTAACTCTTAAGAGATTGATATTGTTCATAGCCATTAAAAATCCTGTGTCTTTAGCCCGAAGTAATCCTCCGAGATGGTGGTACATTGGTTTTCTTTATCCCGATGGAGCGTATAAGTCTTTGCTACATACGCCTGTATTTTTTTGAAGTCATTCTCAGTAGTGATCTCAGTATCGGTACTCAGCAGTATAGTTTGATGCGCCAAGTCTGGGAAATATTTCTCAAGAATCACTTCTCTACTTTCTTTGTCCAGAACACCCATCACTGTGTCTATCATCACAGGTGGGTCATAGTCTCCGAGATTATACAGTACTTTCAGAAGCACCTGCATCACTGTTTGTTTGGCTCCAGCATTCAACTGGCTCAGATAGATTTCGTTACCGTCTTTATGGTATATCTTGAAGGATATGTCATCAGTTTCGCTTGATGACAATTCAACTCTTCCAATAAATCCTGCATAGACTACGAGGTTGAGATTCAACTGGTCGCGCATCATACGTTCGATGCTCGCCTTTTTCGACCTCAACAATTTAGTCGATAAGTTCTTGAAGAAATCAGGCAGTTTGCAGAGAAGGTCGTACTGAGGGTCGGGTATCTGAGGAATGTCATAATCGTAGGTTGCGATTTTCTTCGCCAGATCCGAAATCTCAGCTTTTTTCTTCTCAATAGCTTCTTTCAGGTCGGTTATCTTCTTATTGTTCCTTTCATACAACTCTATGATGGTGTAGTCATTTCCATTAAGTGTGCGTTCGTATTCTCTAATCTGTTCATGTTGCTTGGGCAACTCTTTGATATCGATAATCAATTGTTCTCGCTGATTGTCAAGCAAAGTGAATGGGTTGGAGACGCTTGCATTCACCAATTCCTTCAAACGGTTAATGTCGTCTTGTGAGAGAAAGGCAAAACGGTCATCTGTGGTGTTCTCTCTTTCCTGACGTAACTTCATCTCTTCAATGAGAGAGTCCACATCTAATTTGCGCCCTGATAAGTAACGCTCTTCAATGATTTCTACCAATCCACGGGTGAATTGTTCTATTTGGAGGTTACTGAGCAAGTTGGCATTGGCGTTTGCAACATCTTCTTTGGCATGCACTATCATCTCTATTTCTGTACTGAGCAAGTTGGCCAACTTTGGGAATATGACATTTGTTTCGATGTCTTTTGTCAGTCCGTCCAGATTCTGGCGGTATTCTTGTTCCGCTTTAAGGGTGTTTTGGATCGAATGATTGATTCTTTGGATTTTTTCTCGTGTAACATCATCAGCGTTTCTACCTTCCTTCAGATGATTATATTGTTCAAGATGCTCATTAGCGTATTCAAGGGCTTCAGCATACTCTTCGTTCAAATCGTCAATATCTTTCTCCAGTTCTTGCTTCTTGGAAGTCAGTTTCCCGTATTCTTTGCGTTGGTTCTCATTTTCCAGTCGTTCTGCTTTTTTCTCACTTAGCAGAGTTTCTGCACCTCTACGAAGACGGCTGTATTTGTTGAAACCCATCACTGAATTGATGTTCTTTTCAATGAGTTTGTTAATCTGTTCTTCTTTCAGCAAATCACTGGTTTTCATTGCGTCAAACAAGAAATATGAACTCAATTCACTGGGTAGGTTGGCGGCGATAATCTTATTGATGACATCAATGCTTTCGTTGCGCTGTTGTGCTGTGGATCCAGAACCATAAACAAAGGTGTTGCCTCCCATGGATAGTGAAACGTTCTCTAAGATTCGATCCTCTGTGAGAGTGTAAGAGCGTTTCAAGCGATATTGTTGCTCCTTATTGAGCACATACCCCGAAAAATCGACTTGCAGGACAATGCTTTTGTTCTTCATCCCTGTGGATAGCTTCACACCTGCATTGAACAGTTCCTCGAATTGACGCACACTTTTGATTTCAAGACCATAAAGGGCATGATAGATTGCATCAAACAATGTTGTCTTTCCGCAACCGTTTCCACCGCCTATTAAGATGATAGGACGGTCGTTCGTCACCTCTAAGTCCAAGTCTAAATGCTTGTAGGTCTTGTAGTTTTCTGCGTATATATGCAATATTTTCATAGCCCTAAATGTTTTTGAGTGCTTTTTTTAGAATCTTGGCTACTTTCTTGTCATCCACTGTAGGCATGCCTTGGTTGTTTCGTTCTTCATTATATGGTTTCAGCACATACTCTTTCAACCATTCAACATCTATGCCACAATCCCAGCATGTCTGCTCTATGATTTCCATGTCTTCTTTTCTTACTCCATAATGGAGGAAAACACGATCTAAACTCTTTGTCTTTGCCATATCACTATCATTTATATTCGTCAGGGAAAAAAGCGTCCCATCCTGTCAGGTCGCCTGTACTTTCAATAGGGTACTTTGAATAATACCATACTTCGTTTTTTTCGATGATGACACCGCCTTGAAGATTTTGGTTCTCTTCTTTACCTTGCATATACTCCAAGAGCGCATTGTGCTTGTTCGGGGCTTCGGGATCACTCAGTTCCGACTTCGTGTCGAAGAGGAATACGTGTCCGTCCTTCATGCGGATAATGAAATCTACATAGAAAAGTGCCTTATCTCCCGTGGATGTCTCGTAGGGGATAGAATAGTGTTGTTTGCCCTCGTCGCCGTTCTTGTACCACCAGTCAATACTGTCAGCATGGTTTTCGAGAAACAGACGGAATCGTTGTTCGGGCATGGACGCTTTTTTCAACTCGATAAAAGGCATCAAGGCGTGGTCTTTGACATCCACTTTTACTTCATGCGTTTCCTCCTTATATAGTCTCTCCGCAGGTACCTCCCAAATGTATTCTTCAAATCCTCGCTTCTTTGCCTCGCGATGCTTGTCCTGGAGTGTTTTGCTATAAACCTGCAGTGCTCTTTGAATGAGGTCGGTGAACTTGGGCTTGTTTTTATGGTAGAGAATCACCTTTTTAGCATCGGTTTCAAACAATTCAAAAAGTTCTTCCATCGCCTCTAAGAGATAGCCAGCCAAGACACCGGTGCTGTGGGCTTTTTCAAATTGGGTCAGCTGGCTGCGGCAATAATCGATATAAATACGGTGCAACTCACCTGCACTGCGTGCGAATTTAGATTTCTCACCTACATCTATAATGCCTTCTTCGTTTTGGAAAACCACATCAGCAGGTATCTCAACATTGATGTTCTTTACATCGAAGTATATTCTGGTCGCTACTTTTTCGCGGTTGGTCGCCATGGCTGGACGAGTGTCGGGGATATGACCGTCTTCATTTCTCTCTTCACCGTCCATTTCCTCGAAAGAAAACAGTAGCGGTTTGTAGGTCAACAACCAAAACTCTTGAAAGCATTTGATGAGCGTCTTTTTGAATCCGGGTCCGAGGCGGTTGCGGTCGCTACTTTTATACACGCTGTAGTAGGATGGCAGTTCCACATTGACAAGGTTGTTCCTACGGATGGCTTGCAAGTTGTCTTTGTTCAGATAGTCCATGTCTTCGGCAACAATCTGAATTTTGTCCTTACTGATATCGGTATAGACATAGCCCACGTTGAGTATGTTGTCGGTATAAAACTTCTGCTCTGGCATTCTCAGGATACGGCCTACAGTCTGTATGGTGAACGTTTCACTCTGCATTTTTCTGAAGATGAGCAGAACGGCAGCACGAGGACAGTCCCAACCCAGAGCGATGGCTTGTTTGAAGAGCAATACCTCAGCGATGTTGTCGGGTTGTTCAAGGTTTGGAAGATTGGCCTTCTCATTTGACAGCCATATTGCCAGTTTGCCGTTTTCTTCGCTGATGCCACAAACCTGGCGTAGATATGTCTTTACTTGTTCGGCTATGGCGGTGTCTTCGGCTGTCATGGCCTCCTTGGTGTCGTTAGGCAGCTGGATGAGCAATAGGGGATTGATGTTCACTCTAAGCCTCTGATACGCTGCGGCAAGTTGGTTGCGTTTATCCAGTGCTTTTTGTATCAGATGCTGATTCAATTCGCGCTCGTCGCTGATGCCTTTACTGATATCAGGATTTAGAATGACTTGTTTCTTAATCATCTCTTCAGCCACAACCTCTTCGCGAGGAATGGTCACTTTGTAGTCGGAATAGGTTTTGGGGGTGGCAGATACTCGTATTTCAACCTTGGCACGGATGTTTTGCAATACTTTAGCCGACTTGTCTGCTGTTTTCGACCAGAACAGGTGTTCTTCATCGATGACAACTACGATAGGCAGACCCTGTTCGTCTTGCGTGCGACGGGCAATCTCGAAAATAGACATGCTTTGCTCGGTATCCTTCACCATCACACAGGTTTCCTTGTTGATGCTTTCCCAGTTGACAAACAAGATCTCTCCTGGCTTGATATATCCTTCGGAGTGGTCGAGCTCATCATACATCACCGCCCGTAGCAGATGTGTTTCGTTGAAGAAGTCTTTCATCTTGAAATAACTCTGCTGGTGTAGCTTGTTGGGTGCAATCCATATATAGGCTACCTGCTGATAGGGGCTGTCGCCACGTGTTTGCAGTTCAGAGGTCAGCCGTGAAAGCATCTCGGATGCCATCACTGTTTTACCTGCGCCTGTAGGTGCCTTGAAAATCAGTTGTTTGCGATCTTTATTTAGTTTCAGCAGTTGGATGGTTTTGTCAACGAGTTCATCGATGGCTTTTTGCTGGTAAATCAGTTGTTTCATGCTTCGTCTCCTTTCTCCTCTTCAAAGAGGTCGGTGGGGAATGGTTTTGGCGCTTCTGGTGGGTTCAACAGTTGTGGTTTGCGTTTGGGCAGCACCTTTTGGTATGCATCGTAGATGGCGGCAGGTAGTGCCACAAGTTGCACTTTGTCTTCCACTTCAATGAATTCGTCGTCGAAAGCATAGCGTTCTGGCGAGAAGATATAAATCTTCAATCGTTCACTGCCAAAGTCGATGGTAGCAATCATCTTGGCAAGTTCCTCAGCGACTTCCTCACGATAGACCACAAGCATGTGGCGTGTTCCATTGCTGAAATAACGCGCAATCTCTGGCTTCATCTTCCATCGACCGAAGGTCTGTTGTTCTGTATAGAGGTTCTCTTTGATACAAAGCATATCGGTGGCTGCATTCACCAAATTGCGCATGTTCTTCTGAGTGCGGTCGCGCGAGATAAAGTCTGTGCGATAGTAGCGAAGACGGTTGGCGTGTAGTCCTTCCACCTGCTGACCTTTTGGAGTGGTATAGCCATTTATAACTCGCTTATTGCGTTCATAGGTTACATTCTCGCAGATGCCGTTCTCGTTGTTGGTGACGAGGATGCACTGACGATGGCCGCCATCCTTAGCGTTTAATTGCATTGTGGCGTGGAGGGTGGTGCCAGAGCCTGCAAAGAAGTCGAGAATGGTAGATTGCATTTTGGAAACACATTTGAAGAGATGTCGTAATAGTACAAGAGGTTTAGGGTAATCAAAAGCTTTATTATTCAATAGATTCATTACTTCTTGAGTGCCACGGGCTGAATTCAGTCCATCCATATCTTTGATTAAATTTTGATATGGAACAGCTCTCGATATTTTTTCGTTATTATTATTGACAAATTGATACTGTTTAAAGTATATAGCCCAGCTAGAAGTATTCTTCCTAAACACGATGAAGCCATTGTCTATGCCCCATTGAACTTTTGTTTTGGACCACCTCCAATTCCAATGATCTTGTTTTATTGTTAATCCTCCAGGGTATATGAATGACCCGTCCGGAGCTTCAATTTGATAATTTAAAGATTCAGAATAATGTGATCCAGTCATTCGACGGTCTAGTTTGTTCAAAGTGAATTTGCCACGATACTCAACATATTCATCTTCAAGGATATATTTTTCATCATCATTTACAATGATTTGATTAACTTCCACAAAAGAGATGTTCCTTGCGTATGCTAAGACATATTCTGTTACAGTTTTAATGTCTTCTCCTGTATTGGATCCAGGGGTTGATTGCCATATAAAATTAGCAAGAAAGTTATTTTCCCCAAATATGCTATCAGATAGAATTTTCAAGTTAAAAAGTTCAATGTCATTAATTGACATTAATATAATACCCTTATCCGACAACAATCGTTTAGCGATTTTTAATCGTTTGCTCATAAACGATAGCCATTTGGAGTGTCGATATGCATCTTCACTATCAATATATCGGTCATTGTAAATGAAGTCCTTATTGCCTGTATTATAAGGAGGATCAATATAAATGACATCAATTTTCCCCTCATGAGTGTATGATAGGGTAGTAAGGGCTTCAAGGTTGTCGCCTTCAATAATAATATGATTTGGGGCATCTTCTGCATCCGAAGGAATGTACTTGTCCTTCACTTCACGAAGCACAGGTAGTTCATCGCGCAGACGTTCCTCGACATTTTCGGGTTTGTCTTCCCACACCAATCCGTATTTCTTATGCTCACGGAGTAATCCAATGAGGTCAGACTTCTCTTCGTTAGTCAGTCCCTGAAGCGTTCTTATCTTCTCTATAAGTGCAATCTTGTCCATAGTTATTCGTATATTCTTTTAGCCTGTATGGCAATGATAGTCTCTCAAAGCCTTTTAAGGCTGCAAATATACCCCTCGGGTGTCTCATAACGCGGCACAGGCGGGAGCTTTTTTGTTAGATTAGGTCTTTTTTTCTGATTTATGGTCATGAAGAGGAGGTTAATGCCTCTTTTAAGTACCATTTTTCCCAATCTACAAATTTACACCTTTATTCCGAAAAACAACTAAGAAAGGGAGGAAAAAGGACGAAAAGAACAAAAAATACCGTTGATTTTTCCTTTTCTTGCAGGATAAGTGCTGACGCATACCATCGGCGTATGAACAACCTGACTTCATGGACTCCATCTTCTTGACGGTCTTAGGGAACTCGGTGTCGTCGATAATCAAGCAGGTGGTACAGTCTTTCCTTTTGTTCAATACTTTCCATCA
>CAMOWU010000040.1 GCA_946628545.1 uncultured Bacteroides sp.
ATCGCTTATTCGCAACTTTGGCTTCACCGAAGTTACTCCATCTCGGAATAGAAAAAGAAAGACGGTGCTTTCTTTTGCTTTTCGCTCGTTTATTCGTAACTTTGCACCAAATTTTAATAAGAACAAGAAACCACAATGATTACCTTTTTCAGAACACCGTCAGGCAGCGTGATTGCCACCAAGTCCGACCATGAGTTGTCGGCAGACGAGAAGAGTGCGCTTTGCTGGCTCTACGGCGAGGCTAAAGTAGAGAATGAAGGCAAACTGGAAGGCTTCTTCGTGGGTCCTCGCCGCGAGATGGTCACTCCTTGGAGCACCAACGCAGTGGAGATCACCCAGAACATGAGCCTCAAGGGCATCAGCCGCATCGAGGAGTATTTCCCCGTCAGCAGCGAGGACGCCGAGTACGACCCTATGCTCCAACGCATGTACAAAGGTCTGGACCAGGACATCTTCACGGTCAACATCCTGCCCGCTCCCATCAAGCACATCGACAACCTTGAGGAATACAATGAAGAGGAAGGTCTGGCCCTGAGTCCGGAAGAAATAGAATACCTCCACAAAGTGGAAGGACAGCTGGGCCGCAAACTCACAGACTCCGAGGTGTTCGGTTTCGCCCAGATCAACTCCGAGCACTGTCGCCACAAGATTTTCGGCGGCACCTTCATCATCGACGGCAAGGAGATGCCCAGTTCGCTTTTCAACCTCATCAAGAAGACCACCAAGGAGAATCCCAACAAGATTCTCTCCGCCTACAAGGACAATGTGGCGTTCGCACAAGGTCCGGTCGTGGAGCAGTTCGCCCCAGCCGACCAATCCACCAGCGACTATTTCCAGGTGAAGGACATCGAGTCCGTCATCTCCCTGAAAGCCGAGACCCACAACTTCCCGACTACCGTGGAGCCCTTCAACGGCGCCGCCACAGGTACAGGTGGCGAGATTCGCGACCGTATGGGCGGTGGTGTAGGCTCATGGCCTATAGCCGGTACAGCAGTATATATGACCTCCTACCCCCGCAACGGCGAGAACGGCGCTCGTTCATGGGAAGAGATTCTTCCAGTTCGCAAATGGCTCTACCAGACCCCCGAGCAGATTCTGATCAAAGCCTCCAACGGTGCCAGTGACTTCGGCAACAAGTTCGGCCAGCCACTCATCACAGGTTCGGTACTCACCTTCGAGCATGCGGAGAACGGCGAGCAATACGGTTACGACAAGGTCATCATGCTGGCAGGCGGTGTGGGCTACGGCACCAAGCGCGACTGTCTGAAGAAAAAGCCCCAGAAAGGCAACAAGATTGTTGTGGTGGGTGGCGACAACTACCGCATCGGCTTGGGTGGAGGCAGTGTAAGTTCGGTAGATACCGGACGCTACTCCAGCGGTATTGAGCTCAACGCAGTGCAACGCGCCAACCCTGAGATGCAGAAACGCGCCTACAACCTCGTCCGCGCTCTTTGCGAAGAGGATGTGAACCCAGTGGTTTCCATCCACGACCACGGTTCGGCAGGCCATGTCAACTGTCTGTCGGAGTTGGTTGAGGAGTGTGGAGGTCTGATCGACATGACCAAACTGCCTATCGGCGACACCACCCTCTCATCGAAAGAGATCATCGCCAATGAGAGCCAGGAGCGTATGGGCCTGCTCATCGACGAGAAACATATCGACCACGTGCGCAAGATTGCCGAGCGCGAGCGCGCCCCGTTGTACGTGGTGGGCGAGACCACTGGCGACGCCCACTTCGCCTTCGAGCAGGGCGATGGTGTCCGTCCTTTCGACTTGGAGGTGGCCCAGATGTTCGGCCACTCGCCCAAGACCATCATGAAGGACGAGACCGTGGAGCGCAAATATGAGGATGCCGCTTACAACGAAGCCGACATCGAGACCTATCTGGAACAAGTGCTGCAATTGGAGGCTGTGGCCTGCAAGGACTGGCTCACCAACAAAGTCGATCGTTCGGTGACTGGAAAGGTCGCACGCCAGCAGTGCCAGGGTGAACTGCAGTTGCCATTGTCCGACTGCGGTGTGGTAGCCCTCGACTTCCGAGGCGAGAAAGGTATCGCCACCGCCATCGGTCATGCCCCGCAGGCAGGCCTTGCCGATCCTGCCGCAGGTAGTGTGCTGTCGGTAGCCGAGGCCCTGACCAACATTGTGTGGGCACCTTTCGCTGAAGGACTCGACAGTGTGTCGCTCAGTGCCAACTGGATGTGGCCCTGCCGTTCGCAGAAGGGTGAGGACGCCCGTCTGTATGCCGGCGTGCAAGCCTTATCCGATTTCTGCTGCGCATTGCAGATCAACGTGCCAACCGGCAAGGACTCGCTGTCCATGAGCCAGCAGTACCCCGATGGCAAGAAGATTGTCAGCCCCGGCACCGTGATTGTCAGTGCAGGCGGTGAGGTCAGCGACGTGAAGAAAGTCGTTTCTCCCGTTCTGGTCAACAATCCCGACACCACCCTCTACCATATCGACTTCAGTTTCGACACCTATCACCTCGGTGGCTCAGCCTTCGCCCAGAGTTTGGGCAAGGTCGGCAGCGATGTGCCTACGGTGAAGAACGCACAGTACTTCTGCAACGCCTTCGAGGCCATCCAGACCTTGGTGGAGAAGCGGCTCATCCTCGCCGGACACGACATCAGTGCCGGTGGACTGATCACCACTCTGCTTGAGATGACTTTCGCCAACACAAAAGGCGGTCTGCACATCGACCTCAAGGGCATCAAGGAAAACGACCTGGTGAAGGTGCTGTTCGCTGAGAACCCAGGAGTGGTGATCCAGATCAAGAACGACGACAAGCACGAGGTGAAGAAGATCCTTGAAAGCCTCGAGGTGGGCTATTGCTCCATCGGTAACCCCATCGACGAGCGCAAGATGCGTGTGGTGAAAGACGGTCGCCACCTGTCGCTCGACATCGACCGTCTGCGCGACGTGTGGTACTCCACCTCTCACCGCCTCGACACCCGCCAGAGTTTCAACGGCATGGCTGACGAGCGTTTCAAGAACTACAAGAACCAGCCTGTGGAACTCAAATTCAACACCAGCTTCACTGGTAAGTTCAAGCAATACGGCATCAACCCCGACCGCCGCAAGCCCTCAGGCATCAAGGCCGCCATCATCCGCGAGAAAGGCACCAACGGTGAGCGCGAGATGGCCTACTCTCTCTATCTCGCCGGCTTCGACGTGAAGGATGTGATGATGACCGACCTGGTGAGTGGCCGTGAGACTCTGGAAGACATCAACATGATTGTCTTCTGCGGTGGTTTCAGCAACTCCGATGTGTTGGGCAGCGCCAAGGGTTGGGCAGGCGCATTCCTCTACAATCCTAAGGCCAAGGCCGCGCTCGACGCTTTCTATGCCCGCAAGGACACGCTGTCGCTCGGTATATGCAACGGTTGCCAGCTCATGATTGAACTCGGCCTCATCAATCCTGACCATGAGAAGAAAGCACGCATGCAGCACAATGTGTCGCATAAGTTTGAAAGCGAGTTCATCAGCCTCGCCATTCCTCAGAACAACAGCGTGATGCTGGGATCGCTCAGCGGCAGCAAACTGGGTCTGTGGGTGGCTCACGGAGAAGGTCGTTTCTCTCTGCCCTATGAGGAAGACAAATACAATGTGGTGGCCAAGTACAACTATTCAGACTATCCAGGCAACCCCAATGGCAGCGACTACAACGTAGCGGGTCTGGCCAGCGCCGACGGTCGTCATCTGGCGATGATGCCGCACCCCGAGCGCGCCATCTTCCCTTGGCAGTCGGCCTACTATCCTCTCAACCGGGTGAACAGCGACCAAGTGACTCCATGGATCGAGGCTTTCGTCAATGCCCGCAAATGGATTGAGAACATTAAACATTGAACATTGACCATTGAACATTGACCATTGGCTTCGTGGGGTACGCAGGCATCTTGCCTGCGATGATGAATTGCGCGTCCTCTGGACGCGTCGCAGGCAGGATGCCTGCGTACCCTCCATCCAAAAGGCGTACCCCTCAATAACCAATGCTCAATAACCCATAACCAATAACCCATCTTATCAATGTCTTTATACACTGAGATGTTTCTTACTTTCGCCAAAATCGGAACCTTCACCTTAGGTGGAGGTTTCGCTATGGTGCCCTTGATGGAAAGCGAGATTGTAGATAAGAAGCACTGGCTGAGTAAGGAAGAGTTTCTCGATGTGATTATCGTGTCGCAATCCTCTCCAGGCGTATTCGCCGTCAACATGGCCAGCCACGTGGGCTACAAAATCAGTGGTAAATTGGGAGGGGTGATAGGTGCATTGGGTGTGGTCGTACCCTCTGTGGTGATTATTCTGCTGATCGCCATGTTCTTCCAGCAGTTCAAGACCATCAAGTGGGTGGAGAAGGTTTTCATGGGCATCCGTCCTGCAGTGGTGGCTTTGATTGCCGCCCCTGTATTCACCATGGCCAAATCCGCCAAACTCAACAAATACAACTTCTGGATTCCGATAGTTGCCGCGCTTTTGATCAAATGCTTCGGTGTGTCACCCATCTACATCATCATCGTGGCTGCAACAGCAGGATTCGTCTATGGCAGGATGAAAAGAAAACAGGCTAAGAACAACAATCAACGACAAAAAGACTGACAGATGGTTTTCCTGAAATTATTCCTCGTATTCTCTAAGATAGGCATCTTCAACTTCGGTGGAGGCTACGCCATGCTCTCTCTGATTCAGAACGAAGTGGTGGTGAAGCACCAGTGGATGAGCATGAGCGAGTTCACCGACATCGTAGCCATCAGCCAGATGACCCCTGGCCCTATCGGCATCAACGCCGCCACTTACGTAGGCTACACAGCCGTGGTCAACGACCCCGCAGGCTACCCTGCCTGGATGGGTGTCATTGGCGCCTTCATCGCCTCCCTGTCTGTGCTCTGGCTGCCCTTCCTGTTGATGTTGTCCATCAGCCACTACATGATCAAGCACAAGAACGCCCACTGGATCCAAGACATCTTCTCAGCCCTCCGTCCAGCCATCGTGGGCCTGATAGCCGCAGCCGCCCTCTTGCTGATGACCAAAGAGAACTTCGGCAGCGCAACCGAGTCGCCCTACGTCTTCTGGTGCAGCCTCATCATCTTCGGCTTTGCCTTCGTAGGCACACGTTTGTTCAAGATCAACCCCATCTTTATGATTGTGCTTTGCGGACTGGCCGGACTAATCATCTATTAAAAGGGACTACATTCCCCGTTCAAATCATAACGAGTCATGACCAATTACATCTTTGAACTGAAGATGAAGGTACGCGACTACGAATGCGACCTTCAGGGCATTGTCAACAATGCCAACTACCAACACTATATCGAGCACACCCGTCATGAGTTCCTCTTGGCGCACGGCATCAGTTTCGCGCAACTGCACGAACAAGGCACCGACGCTGTGGTGGCACGTCTCAACATGCAGTTCAAGACTCCACTGCGCAGTGGGGATGAATTTGTCTCCAAACTCTATCTGAAGAAGGAAGGACTGCGCTACATCTTCATGCAAGACATCTTCCGCCTGCCCGACATGAGAGTGGTCGTCAAAGCACAGGTGGATACCGTATGCCTCATCAACGGACGATTGGCCGACAGTCCTCAACTCAATGAGGCCTTCGGTCCTTTCTTCCAATCATAAAGACCCTAAAGACCTTAAAGACCCTAAGGTCCTTAAAGACCTTAAAGACAGCGCCCCATGGAAACCAACGAATTGCAGAATGTCTTAGCACTGAGTTGCCTACCAGGTCTCGGTCTCAACCACGCCGTACAACTCTATCGTCGCTTGGGATCGGCCACAGACATCATCGAGCATCGCAACGACATCCTCGACATCTTGCCAGATGCCAACCCACGTCTGCGTGAAGTGCTGAGCAATATTTCAGGACCTCTTGCACGCGCCGAGGAAGAGTTGCGATTCATCGAGAAAAACCACATCAAGGCTTTGGTGATCGGTCAGGAGGGCTACCCACTGCGCCTTGCAGAATGCGAAGATGCGCCACTGGTGCTTTATTACTTAGGCAACATCGACTTGAACACGATGAAGGTGATCAGCATCGTTGGAACAAGACATTGCACTGACTACGGACGCACTCTTTGCAACCAACTCCTGCACGACATCGCCCAGATTTATCCCGACACCTTGATTGTCAGCGGGTTGGCCTATGGAGTGGATATCGCTGCGCATAGAGCCGCTCTAACCAACGGCATGAGCACCGTGGGGGTGTTGGCTCATGGACTCGACACCATCTACCCCAACCTTCACCGACACACTGCTTCGCAAATGGTGCACCAAGGAGGCTTGCTGACAGAGTACATGAACCATTCACTCATCTCCAAAGGCAACTTCGTCAGGCGCAACCGCATCGTGGCTGGCATGAGCGACGCTACCATCGTCGTGGAGAGCGCAGAAAAGGGGGGAGCACTCATCACTGCCGACATCGCCTTCTCCTACAACCGAACCGTAGCGGCTTTTCCAGGGAAGGTGGACAATCCCTATAGTGCCGGATGCCACAAACTGATCCGCAAGAGCATGGCATCGCTCATCACCTCTGCCGACGACCTGCTCGAACTGCTGCAGTGGAGCAACCCCAAGACCAGCAACCAACCCCGACAATTGGAACTCTTCAACGATCTTACAGAAGAAGAACAGGCCATCGTGGATTTCATGAAAGACAAGGAAGACGTTCAAGTCAACAGTATCGTGGTGGGCTGTGGTCTGAGCTACGACAAGGTGACATCGGCATTGCTGGAACTGGAATTCAAGGGGGTGGTGAGAGTTCTGGGAGGTAACAGGTACAAACTTTAGTTAAGAGTTAAGAATTAAGAGTTAAGAAATTTTGACTTTAGGCGTTAGACTTTAGACACTAGGGTTTAGAGTACTTTTGGTCTCCAGGCAATTGCTGAAATCAATTCAACACCTTATAAATATGAAAAAAGCACTCAACTACATCGTTCTCGGCATCTTCGCCATAGGTGCCCTCGCCATCTGGTTCATCACTGGACAAGCAGTCATGTTGTCATTGACTCTTTTCATCGTCATACTCATAGCCATTATCGGGATAAGCGAGATAAAAATGGGTAAGGAGACTTTACCCGAAGAAAAGCCGACCATCGACAGCCTCATCGCACAATATGGAGAGCCAGACGACATCATCGTCACCGACCCCACACGATCATCTGAAGTCGATGGGGCCATACTGGTCTATACCGACACTTTGGTCTTCAACCAAACGGAAATCTCCAAAACAGACATCGTCGATATGACCTTCAACAACTCCGCCAACCCTTACGTGGCATCCGACTACCAGATTATCCTCACCACCAAGAACCCGAACATGCCCATCCTACGTATCCATGTCGGCAGCGACAGCACATGGGCACAGGAAGTGCTGGAAAACATCAGAAAAGCGGTTTTTTTAGTTAAGAGTTAAGAATTAAGAGTTAAGAAATTTAGGCTTTAGTAATTTAGACTTTAGGCTTTAGGCTTTAGTTAAGAGTTAAGAAAGATAGTTTGTAGTTTTTTTGGGGGGGATATGCTTGTGCGTCCTCTGGACGCATCGCAGGCTGGAAGCCTGCGTACCCTTCTACACTTCTACATCACACAAAAAAAGACGCTGGATGACAGCGTCTTTTTTTGTGCAAATATAGAACGTTTTTTGTGTTCAAGGATTATTTCTCAGCAGGCTCGATACCCTTCCAGATGAGGGCTGCAAGCACACCACCGATGCATGGGCCAACGATGAATACCCAAACCTGTGACAAAGCGTCACCACCCTCGAAGAGTGCGGGGCCGAATGAACGGGCGGGGTTCACGCTTGTGCCAGTGTAGTGAATACCTACGAGGTGGATGAGGATCAAGCTCAGACCGATAGCCAGACCAGCAAAGTTGTTGGTAGCACCGTTTGTCTTGGCTGTAGCACCAAGAACAACAAGCACGAACAAGGCTGTGAGAACGATTTCAGCCAATATTCCCTGAATCAAAGTAACATTTGGCTGCAAAGCATTAGCTCCTGTATGAGTGCCAATAGCTGCATTGGGGTCGCCTGCTGTAGCGTCAACAAGCACATAGAGGCAAGCAGCAGCGAGAATACCGCCGATGAACTGACCTACCCAGTAGCCGATAGCGTCCTTAGTAGTCATACGTCCGCTGCAAAGCACACCAAGTGTGATGGCTGGGTTGATGTGGCAACCAGAGATACCACCGATGGTGTAAGCCATAGCAACCACTGAAAGACCGAATGCGATGGCTGTGCCAACAACAGATGCAGTGTCGCTACCACAAGCCAGACTCACGGCTGTGCCGCATCCCAAGAAAGTGAGTACGAAAGTACCCACGCATTCTGCTAAATACTTTTTCATAATAAAAAGGATGTTTTAGTTAATAATGAAAATGTGTGTTACTATAATCTTTGTGTGTTACTTTTATCCTTGTGTCTTACTCTTATCTTGTTGAAAGGAATTACAAATTTACAAAAAAAAACAAATACTCAATATTTTTCTCCAAAAATTATTGATTTTTTTGAATATCCATGCAAAAACTATTCTTCCGCCGGAGATTCATCGCATAAGTATGTTGGGCGATGCATTGGGGGATTCAATCTTAAATGCGATGATTATTACCCCACCCCTACCCCTCCCCTTAGAGGGGAGGGGAGTTGAAAGGGTCAGACATACTCCTCTCCGAGGTTGAGTTGGAGGTCGTTGACAAAGCGGCGGATGCCCCCTTGGTCCTCACGCTTACAGATGACCAGCACGTCGCCCTCCTCTGCGATGATATATCCATCGAGATCCTGCAGCATCGCCACCTTGCCACTGGGCAGTTTGACGATGCAGTTGCTGCAACCGTACATCATGGCCTTGGAATTGATGACCACGTTATGGCTGCGGTCCTTGGGCAGAGTGGTATAGAGCGAGTCCCAAGTGCCGATATCGGCCCAACCGAAATGGCAGAGCATCACGTCCACATTG
The DNA here is from genome assembly GCA_946628545.1 of uncultured Bacteroides sp. Classification (GTDB taxonomy): domain Bacteria; phylum Bacteroidota; class Bacteroidia; order Bacteroidales; family Bacteroidaceae; genus RUG11857. Next base: position 8,952 of record CAMOWU010000040.1, read on the forward strand.
TCTGCCTTCTCCAATACGCCGGTCTCCACGGCTTCACTGGGTATCGTGGAGAAGACTTCCGACAAATCATCCTCGTTCTTGTCTGTGTAGTAGCCATCGCACCAATGGGTGATGAACGGGCCGTATTCAGGCACGAATTTGTTGACCGTCTGAATGAATGTATCCGCATTCCAGATAAAGAGCCCTGTATTCCAGAGAAATTCCTTGTTCTCCACAAAGAGTTTGGCAAATTCCAGTTCAGGCTTCTCAGTAAAAGTACGGACAGAATAGATATCCTCGTCCATCTTCTCGTTCATCTGGATGTAGCCATAGTTGGTGTCGGGCCGTGTGGGCATCACTCCCAAAGTGAGCAGCGACTGATGTTTGTCGGCGTAATCGAGTCCACGGAGTATGCTTTGCTGGAAGATGTCAGGGCTGGAGATCATCTGATCGACCGGTGTGATGACCATGTTGGCATGTGGATTGATGTCGCGAACCTTCAAGGCAGCCCACAACACACTGGCCACAGTGTTGCGTCGGATAGGTTCAAAGAGCGCGTTCTCTTCTGGCAATTCGGGCAGTTGCTCGCGCACCAGGTCATAATAGATGCGGTTGGTGACCACCAGAATGTTTTCTTTCTTCATGAAAGAGCGAAAACGGCGGTAAGTGGTTTGAAGTAAAGACTCGCCCATACCGATGAAATCGATAAACTGTTTAGGACGGTCTTGTCGGCTGCTGGGCCACAGGCGCAGGCCTATTCCACCAGCCAATATCACGCAATAGTTGTTTTCTTTCATAATATGCTATTCTCGGTTAGATGACGCTAATATAGTCAAAACTATCCATGTTTCCTATATAAAGAACGAAAAAAATCAAAAAAAATTATTTTTTCGCCGAAATAAAGCGTCATCACCCATCAGATGCCAAGAAGAGATGACAATTCAGCGTGGTCTATTCCATCGTCTGCTCCCGCTTCCAATTGACGAGATAGAGGCGTTCAGTAGCACGGGTGATGGCCGTGTAGAGCCAGCGGAAATAGTCGATGCCCATCATCTCTTCCGTGACGTAGCCTTGATCGACAAAGACCCTCTGCCACTGTCCTCCTTGCGCCTTATGACAGGTCACCGCATAAGCGTACTTGATTTGCAGCGCATTGTAATAAGGGTCGGACATCACACCCTCAAGCCTCTGCTTCTTGGTCGCCAGATGTGCATAGTCCTCCAGCACCTCGTTGAACAATCTTTCATTCTGTTCCCGACTCAAGGCGGGCGCCTCCGACTGCAGGGTGTCAAGCAGCACATTGACCTCAAGTTCATAATCGTCGTAATCAGGCATGCGGATGATCGCCGTGGCGAAACGGAAACCATAGAACTCCCGTTCGTTCCATACCCTGACCACCCTGACGATGTCGCCATTGGCGATATAGTCCATCGGTGCTTGCGACTTGCCTTTCTCATCTACATCCTGTGCAGGCCAGTAATAATTGTTCTTCGCCACCATCAGCATGTCGCCCGACTCCAGTTCCGACTCGCGCCCAAGTATCTGGTATCGTACACCTTTATTATATATATTCGCCAGTTTGTTGGACCGACAGACGATGATGGTGTCATCGTGCCCCACTCTGTCGTAACACTGGCTCAATTCCTCAATCAGTTCATTGCCAGGAATGTTCACAATGTCGTTGAAACCCGCAAACCGGACTTTCGGAAACAGACTCATCTCACCGCCATCGAGCGATGAACGAAGTTGGGTGGCATTCCAAAGCACTCCTGAGGCAGAAGCCTGACGCACCACCTGCCGCAACGTGAAACTGCGCACATGAAGACCATAGCCAGCCAACACCGCATCGCTCAGCGCCACGCTCTCCTGCGCCCCAACCGGTGGCAACTGGGCTGTGTCGCCGACAAGCAACAGCCGACATGCGGAGCCCGAATAAACAAACTGGATAAGGTCGTCGAGCAACCGCCCCGTACCATAGGAGGCTGTCCCTTGCTGGTCGTTGGAGATCATCGATGCCTCATCGACCACAAACATGGTCTGCTTCAGTCCATTGAAACCAATGGAGAAACTGGCATCGTACTCCTTCGACTGCTGCCGGTAGATCCGTCGGTGGATGGTATAAGCCGGATGAGAGGCATTCAGCGACAGCACTTTTGCCGCTCTTCCAGTAGGTGCCATCAGCACACACTGCCGCTCCAATTTTGTCATCGTCTTCACCAATGCACTCACCACTGACGTTTTTCCCGTGCCGGCATAACCTCTCAAGATGAATACAGAATTGAAGTCGTCGGACAAGATAAAATCCGACAACTCATTAATCAACTTTTGTTGCTCATTTGTGGCTTGAAAACCCAAAGAAAGTTCAATTTCGCCACTTAAATAGTCTTTAATCATCGATTTTTGAAAAAAAGTTGTGCGAATTTAGCGAGATTCAATCAAAAAAAGTTATTTTTGCGAAACGAAATTATAAAAATAAAAAATAAACACACATATCATGAGGAAAATTATCAACATTATCCTGGCAATTTGTGCACTTGCACTTTGCTACGCTTGCTATGCAAGCATCTACACTGACATTGCTTTCGACGAAGAAAAGGCAGCACGTGAGAATCTGGTGAAGGCCAGACTGAAGGAAATTGTCGAAGCTGAAGAAAAGTTCAAGATGAGCGGCCATCCAGAGTACTGCGGCGACATCGACTCATTGATTGACTTCGTGAAGAACCAGCGCGCTGTTGACCACATCGTGAAGCAGGGTGAACTTTCCGACGACCAGCTTGAAGCCGGTATGACCGAGGCCGAGGCTATCCGCAAGGGCATCATCAAGCGCGACACAGTTTGGGTATCAGCCGCCGAACTGCTTGGTATCAAGAACCCCGACTCGCTGAAGTATGTACCTGTAGGCAAAGAGGGTGCCACTATCCAACTGAGAAAGAAGGCCGCCTTCAACCTGAAGAACAACGAATGGGACGTTCTGATGGAGGTACGCGCTTCTTTGGACGACTACCTCGACGGTATGGACGCCAAGAAACTGAAGTATCTGAAAGCCGACATGAAGAAAGCCGGCAAGAACAAGGCCGACCTCTTCGAGGACAATGCAGACGATGCTCAGGGAGAATGGTACGGTCTGAGAATGGGTGACTTAAATGATCCTTCGAACAAGAATGCAGGTAACTGGGAATAACACCATCAACAATAAAAGTCTGTCCATTCGCATCAGCACGAATGGACTTTCTTTTTGTATATACGCTCCGTCGGACAATCCACCCTATATCTACAACAAGTACAGGGTGAGGCCCACCATCTCCATGGCCGCCAATCTGAAGGACGCTTTGCTCAACGAACCTTTGTTGAAAGAAGACTACCAGCGCGTGAACGTGATGGTGACAAGTCCTCATTTCACATTGGTCCCCACCTCATCCTTCAAGAGCGAGGACATACAAGACCTCTACTCCTTCAACTTCCCCAAAGACGGGCCGATGCACGTGAGTTTCAATATCCTCCGTCGTCAGAGCCTTGCCATTGTCTTCGGCCTCGACAAGAATATCCACCAACTCATCACCGACGACTTCCCACGAGCAAGGTTCTACGCCTCAGCCAGCACCCTGGCGGAGTTCTTCGCCGAGCGCAGCACTGGGGGCAGAATGCTGAAGATGTATGCCTACATCCATGAGCGCGAGATGACCCTTTTCGTCTTCGAGCATGGCAGGCTGCTCTTTGTCAACACCTTCGAATCGGCACATGTCATCGACTACCAGTACTTCATCCTGAACGTATGGAAGCAGCTGGAGATGAACCAACTCACCGACATGCTGTTCGTGGTGGGCGACAACGACATGGCGTCGCAACTCGTCTCCTCCATCTCCACCTACATCAAGTCCGTGGAACTCATCAACCGTGAGGACGACTTCAGCACAAAACTCACCCGAGGAAACAGTATCATCCCCTACGACCTCCAGACCCTGCTCGTCTGCGGTTTCTGACCCCTATCCTATCCATGAGAGTCATTTCAGGTAAATACAGACACAGGCACTTCGAAGTGCCACGCAGTTTCAAGGCACGTCCTACGACAGACTTCGCCAAAGAAAACCTGTTCAACATCTTGCAGAATGTCTATATCGACTTCGAAGAACATCCCCGCGTGCTCGACCTCTTTGCCGGCACGGGAAGCATGAGTCTGGAATTTCTGTCGCGCGACTGCGGGCAAGTGGTGTCGGTGGAGAAAGACCACAAGCACTATCAGTTCATCCGTCGGGTGGCGCAGGAGATCGGCGATCCGGCATGGACTGTCGTCATGAGCGATGTCTTCAAGTATCTGCAACACTGCCACGACACGTTCGACATCATCTTCGCCGACCCGCCTTACGCCCTGCCCACACTCGCCGACCTACCATCATTGGTGATGCAAAGCGGACTCCTCTCCGCCGATGGGCTCTTCATCCTGGAACATGGCAAAACCAATGATTTCCACTCTAATCCCCTTCTCATCGACCACAGGACATACGGTTCGGTGAACTTCTCTTTCTTCCAGCCACAGGCTGGCCAAAACAGCCAGCAAGAGGGTATGTAGCAAATGATGAGACCTAAAAAAGGCCTATTTTAGTTTTAATAACAAATTGTAGTGCCAAAGATTGGGAAATAATGCGTAACTTTGTCTGCTGAAAGTGTTTCAGACGCAAGTTTTCGACATCTTTGACCTTTCAAGAACTGCAACGTCATTGTCTGTCGCAGTTGATATGCTGCTTCTGCAAGGAAACAACTAAACACAATAAATATTAAGATGAGAGTTTACAAGATCGTGAACAACCTGATGGGTTGGATCATCTTTCTGATTGCCGCTTTCACATATTGCTCTACGATTGAGCCAACGGCAAGTTTCTGGGACTGCCCGGAATTTATCACCACCGCTTACAAGTTTGAAGTCGGTCACCCACCCGGTGCCCCCTTCTTTATGCTTTTAGGTAAATTCTTCACCCTTTTCGCCTCAGACCCCACTCAGGTAGCGAAAATGGTCAACATGATGTCGGCCATGCTCAGTGCCGGCTGCATCCTTTTCCTTTTCTGGAGCGTGACCCATCTGGCCCGCGTCTTGATTCACGACAACGACAAGGAAATGACTGTGGCACAGATTGTAGCCATCATGGCAAGCGGTGTGGCTGGAGCCTTGGTTTATACCTGGAGCGACACATTCTGGTTCAGCGCTGTGGAAGGCGAGGTTTATGCCTTCTCATCATTCATGACTGCCCTGGTCTTCTGGCTCATCCTCAAATGGGAAGACAATGCCGACGATCCACATAGCGACCGCTGGCTGGTACTGATTGCCTACTTGGCAGGTATCTCCATCGGCGTCCACTTGCTCAACCTCCTTTGCATTCCTGCCATCGTACTGGTGTTCTACTATAAGAAGGGCAAGAATCCCAACCTCAAGGGCTCATTACTCGTCCTGTTGCTCTCTTTCGTCATCATCGCCGTGGTGCTGTGGGGTATCATCCCTGGCATCGTCAAGATGGGCGCATGGTCCGAACTGATGTTCGTCAACTGGATGGGCTGTCCGTTCAACACGGGTTTCTACATCTACCTCATCCTGCTTGTGGTGACCTTGGCATGGGCTCTCTATGAAAGCTACAGAGACAAGAACGAGACACTGATGAAGGTGTCGTTCCTCGCTTCTGTGTTCATGCTGGGTATCCCCTTCATGACTGGCACCACCATGTCGAGCTTCATCATTGGCTTGGTGATCCTTATCGCCATCGCCGCTGTGGTGTTCAAGTTGGATGTCTTCAAGGCGCGAGTACTCAACACCGCTGTGCTCTGCATGGCTCTGATTACCGTCGGTTATTCATCCTACGCCATTGTGGTGATCCGTTCGGGTGCCAATCCACCTATGGACCAGAACTCTCCCGAGGATGCCTTCGCCCTGCAGGAGTACCTCAACCGCGAGCAGTACGGCGACCGTCCGTTGCTCTATGGACAGGCCTACACTTCAAAGCCTGAGCTCAAACTGTCGGACAACGGCTACTATATGTACAACACCAAGTCGAAGGGCGACGTATGGCAGCGCAAGGACAAGGAAACACCCGATGAACCCGACAAGTATATCAAGACCCGCGAGAAGCTGTCGTATGTATATCCATCCAACCAGATGATGATCTTCCCACGCATCTACGATGAGGGTCACGCCCGCGACTATGAGGACTGGCTCGGTGGTGTGAAAGGCCACATGGTGAACTACAACCGTGCCGGACAGACCATGCAGATCAAGATGCCGTCGCAGGCCGACAACTTCAAGTTCTTCTTCTCCTACCAGTTGAACTTCATGTACCTCAGATACTTCATGTGGAACTTTGTGGGCCGGCAGAATGACATTCAGAGCCAAGGTGAACTGGAACACGGACAGTGGATCAGCGGCATACCGTTTATCGACAACCTGCGACTCGGCGACCAGAGCCTCCTGCCCTCCGACCTGCAGAACAACAAGGGACACAACGTCTTCTACTTCCTGCCTCTTATCCTCGGTCTGCTCGGACTCTTCTGGCAGTCGTTCAAGGGCGACAAGGGTGTCCAGCAGTTCTGGGTGGTCTTCTTCCTTTTCTTCCTCACGGGTATAGCTATCGTGATCTATTTGAACCAGACGCCCGTACAGCCTCGTGAGCGCGACTACGCCTACGCAGGATCATTCTATGCCTTCGCCATCTGGTGCGGACTGGGCATCACAGCCATCTACGACTGGATCAGCCAGTTCCTGGGCAAGAAGGGCGGTCGGACGGCAGCCCTGACAGCGGCTCTCATCAGTGTGGTTCCCGCAATTGCCGTACCAGCACAGATGGTGAGCCAGACTTGGGACGACCACGACCGCAGCGACCGCTACGTCTGCCGTGACTTCGGACTCAACTACCTCGAGACCATACCACATGATGGTGTCATCTACACCAACGGCGACAACGACACCTTCCCGCTCTGGTATAATGAGGACACTGAAGGCAACCGCACAGACGTGAGGGTCTGCAACCTGTCGTACCTGAACACCGACTGGTATATCGACCAGATGAAACGACCTGCCTTCGAGGGTGAGGGACAATCATCACCCCTGCCTATCGACTGGACACGCCTGCAATACGCCACCGGCAAGAACGAGGTGACAGATGTCAACCCAACCATCATGACCGATATGGGTGAGATGCCCTACAAGGAATTCGTGCTGCGCATGTACCAGGAAGACCCCGAGACGGCCAAGTCGCTCTTCGGCGAGCAGCCCTTTGAGCTGAAGAACATCATCCACAACGTCATCCTCAATCCAGAATTGACCGACCAGTTCCGCAACTTCCCATCCGACACCGTCTATGTCACCGTGGATAAGGAAGCAGTGCGCAAGAGCGGCATGATGATTCCCGACAGCATCCCCGACCGCATGGTCATCGACCTGTCGGCTACCCACTCTGTCTATAAGAACCTGATGATGATGCTGGAGATGATTTCTCAATCCAACTTCAGCCGTCCGCTCTATGTAGCCACAACCGTAGGTTCTGGCAACTATGGCAACCTCTTCCGCAACTTCATCCAGGAAGGCCTCGCCTACAGGATCTCACCCTTCACCTTTGATGAGAACCAGCCTTCAAGCACCGTGGTAGATGCCGACAAGATGTTCGACAACATGGTCAACAAGTACCATTACGGCAACATGAGCCAGAAAGGCCTGTATGTGGACGAGACTGTGATGCGCATGTGCTTGACCCACCGCCGTTGGTTCTCACTGCTCATCAACACTTTGGTGGAACAGGGCGATGTGGAGCGCGCTCGCATTGCACTCGCCAAGGTAGCCAAGGAGTTGCCCGACTACAACGTGCCACACACTCTGGCTGGCGGTTCGCTCGACCTAGCCAAGGCATCCCTGCTTTGCGGCATGGTGGAGGAAGGCGAGAAGATCAACAACGCACTGGTCAAGAACTCACAGGAATACCTGCGCTACTACTACTCCATCCCAGTCGCGCGTTTTGTCAACACATCTCAGGACGCCATGAATTGCCTCTACACGCTTGAGCAAATCCGCAAGACCTACGAGACGCTGGCAGAAGAAGGTGTTGACCTGTCGGGCAAGGCTTACACAGATGCCCAAATCGCTTCATTCAAGAAGAAAGCGGCAGAGTACGACACACTGGTGCAAACCCTGTTCCAAAGCTATCAAGCCAGAATGGGCTATGCACAACAATAGATCATCAGCACTTTATTCAGAGACCTATTAAGCCCTATTCAAGATGCTGATTGAACAGCCCTCATGGCTTTTGCGCTGGTTGTATCCAAGTGCGATATGGCGTATGGACCCGTCGGAGAAGGCAGTCTATCTGACCTTCGACGACGGACCCATTCCCGAGGCCACTCCATGGATTCTCGACACACTCGACCACTATGGCGTGAAGGCCACGTTCTTCATGGTGGGCGACAACGTGCGGAAATATCCCGAACTCTACGAGGACATCAAGCGGAGAGGACATCGACTGGGCAACCACACCTACAACCATATCGGGGGACTGCGCTGGCACAGCGCAAAATACCTGTGGAACGCCAACAAAGCCTACCACATCATCGGGTCAGACCTCTTCCGGCCACCACATGGCTGGATGAAGCCCTCACAGTATCTGCGACTGAGAAAACACTACGTGATTGTGATGTGGGACGTGGTGACCCGCGACTACAGCCGACTGCTTACCGCCGACGAGGTGTTTGAGAATGTGAAGAAGTATTCCCGTCCGGGGTCCATCATCACCTTTCACGACTCACTCAAGAGCATCGACAAACTCAAATCCGCCCTGCCGAGGTCGATTGAGTGGTTGAGAGACCAAGGCTACGAATTCAAGATCTTTCCTGAAGACCAAAAAAAGAGCCGTCATCTGAAATGAGATGACGGCTCTTTTCTTTGGTGTTTTTGTAACAGACTTTTCACAACATGAAACATCACACATCTTTTAAAATAAATGAACCGCCTTTTCTTCCGAAAAGAAATTATATTTGCAATCGCATTGTAGGGACGCGACGTGTCGCGTCCGATGCATTAGCAGACTCTTACGACTCAATAAACTTTACTAAATAACGAACAAAATATGGAAAAAGCAAGGTATCTATTTCCACAGGACTACATGGCAGATCCTGCGGCAAATGTATTCAATGGTAAACTCTACATCTACCCTTCCCACGACAGGGAAAGCGACCATGCCTTCGACGACGACGGCGGGCATTTCCAGATGCGCGACTACCACGTCTTCCGTATTGACGGTGACCCGATGACCGACGAGGTTCGAGACTTGGGCATGATCCTCGACCAAGACCAAGTGCCTTGGGTCGAGAGGCAAATGTGGGACAACGACTGCGTGGAGAAAGACGGCAAGTACTATCTCGTCTTCTCTGCCAAAGACCATGGCGGTGTGTTCCATCTCGGTGTGGCAGTGGCCGACAGCCCCGAAGGACCTTTCGTGCCTCAACCCGCGCCCATCCGCGGCAGCTTCAGCATCGACCCCTGCGTCTTCAAGGACGATGACGGACAGATATACGTCTATTTCGGAGGCCTCTGGGGCGGACAGTTGCAGTGGTACCGTGCACCGAAGGAATACACGAAAGAGGGAGTGGAACTGGGCAACGCGCCCGGCAAGCAGGCATTGCTCTACACATGTCCCGACGCACCAGCACTGCCCAGCTTCGTGGCACGCATGACCGACGACGTGCTCCAGTTCGCTGAGGCACCACACGACGTGGTGATCATCGACGAGAACGGACAGCCACTGAAAGCCAGCAACCCCTACCGATTCTTCGAGGCTTCCTGGATGCACAAATACAAGGGCAAGTACTACTTCTCCTACTCCACTGGCGACAGCCACTACCTCTGCTATGCCATCGGCGACAACCCCTACGGCCCCTTCACCTTCAAGGGCGTGTTGCTCGACCCCGTAGTGGGATGGACCACACACCACTCCATCTGCGAGTACAAGGGCAAGTGGTACCTCTTCCACCACGACTGCAAACCGTCCAACGACGTGACCTGGCTCAGAAGCCTCAAAGTGGCCGAACTGCACTACAATGAGGACGGAACGATACAGAAAGTAATCACTGATTAAGGACAACACCACTATGGCAAACAATACAACAACACAGGAAGCCAAAGGTTTCTACAAACTCACATGGCTTCAACGCATCGGATTCGGCAGTGGCGATCTGGCTCAGAACCTCATCTACCAGACCATCTGCATGTATCTGCTGTTCTTCTACACCGACATCTATGGACTCGACCCTGCCAAGGCAGCGACGATGTTCCTCATCGTCCGTCTGGTGGACGTGCTTTGGGACCCCCTCGTAGGCACCTATGTGGATAAGCACAACCCCCGCTGGGGTAAATACCGCTCTTACCTCGTGCTGGCAGGCATCCCTCTGACTGGACTGGCCATCCTTTGCTTCTGGAACGGCATGGACGGACAGACAGAGACCGCCAAATTGATCTATGCCTACGTCACCTACGTAGGTCTGTCGATGCTCTACACCCTGATCAACGTACCTTACGGCGCACTCAACTCATCGCTCACCCGCGACACCAATGAGATCACCATCCTCACCTCTGTCCGCATGTTCATGGCGAATATCGGCGGTCTGTGTGTGTCGGCTGGTGTGCCTATCATCGTGGCCATCTTCGCCGCAGCCAAGGAACTGCCCACAGAGATGGCACTGTTCATGGGATTGGGGTCACTGCCCTCCTTCATCTTCATGCCACTCGTACCCGCCATCAAGCGCAAGGTGGGCAAGAAGAACATGTTCTACATCTTCCTCACAGTGGCCATCATAGGTATGCTCATGCTCTATATCATCAGCAAGGCAGGCACCGTGAAGGACAACATCATCCTGGTCTATATCGCACAGTTCATCAAATCGACTGGTGTGATTGTAGCTACAGGCTACATGTGGGCACTTGTGCCGGAGGTCATCTCCTACTCTGAATACACCTCAGGCAAGCGCATCTCGGGCATTGTCAACGCCCTGACGGGCATCTTCTTCAAGGCTGGTATGGCACTGGGAGGTGTGATTCCCGGTTGGGTACTCAGCGTGACCGACTACAAGAAAGCCGATGAGACAGCCAGCACGCTGCCGATCGACTCCAACGCTTGGTTCTACACCATGCTCATCTACGCCTTGGTAGGTCTGGCACTTCTCATCTTCTGTTTCACCCAGACCAAAGAGCGCGTGGTGATGGACGAGAGCGAGACCGCCAACGTAAAGGTCAGCGACTTGTGGACCGAGTTCTTCCACAACCGCCCCTTGCGCATCATCGCCCTGTTCTTCATCACCGCCTTCGCCATGATGTCGGTGGGCAACGCCGCCGGTGCTTACTTCATGAACGACCTTGAGAATCAGGCTCCTTTGGCCCAGGAAGGCATCCGCTGGTTGGTATGTATCATTCCAGCCATCCTTCTGGCCCTGGCTATGTGGATCATCTCCAAGTATGAACTCAGCGACGAGGTCATCGACAAGATTAACACCGAAATCGAGGAGAGAAACAAGTAACCTATAAGTTCTATAAGTATTAGTTTTTTTGGAGTCCGTTGCAGGTCGCGAATGACTTGCAACGGACTTTTTGCCCATCGATGGCATCCAGCTGCAAGGACGACCCAGCAGAAAGGGTGTATATATCTACAACGGTAAGAAAATCTTAGTGAAATGACGATTTAGGACCACAGATTAGAATATGAAAAGAAACGTATTTTGACACCATCAGTCGAAGACATCGTCGCCATCTTTGTTGGCGACGAATGCAGGGCTGCATATCCTCTTTATAATATACCTTCCAGTTCATGGATCACAGCCTACGGACGTGAGAATGGAGAAAAGGCCACAGTACGCTATTACAGCGTCAATCAGAAGCGGATTTACACCTTTAACCAACCTCTCGCCATCACCGACGAGAAAATAGAGGAATACACACTGAATTTCTAAGACAACTACTATCACAGAAAAGCGTCCGTCGATGGTCTTTGATGACCTACGACGGACGCTTTCGTTGTTGAAGCACTCACTTGCTATAGACAAGGACTTGATCGAGCACCACCCCCTTGTCCAATGCCTTGATGTTCAATCGTGGATGAGCGGTGGCAGAGGCGGGGAACTCTACTGTCACAACGGCTTGGTTGCGGAGTATGTTCTGCTTCCAAGTCTCACTGCGTCCCTTGGTCTGGTACTCACGCACTTGTGGCTCGCCACCCATATCCACCGCTACACGCAACTGTGCATTGGCTTCCATGGGATGATTGGGCAGCAGACGGAGTTCCACCTTGATGGACTTGCCGGCAGCCTCGGCACAGTCGAAACTGATGATTTCGCCCTTCCGTATCTCGGCTGCCCTGCCTTCGTACCCCAGGCCCTGGCAATCTATAGGAGAACCCGATATGGCATCCAGACCATTGAACTTACAGACTGGAGCCGTTTCCTCCATCAAAGGTGTGTCGAACTTCACACGCTGCACAGGGTCGAAAACGGCAAGTTCACGAGGGTGCATGTCCATGATGCCCTTCCACTTGCCTTGATTATAGCGGGCTGTCATCACTACGATGCTGTCGTAGGCCAAGTCGGCATCATGGAATTTGGCACGACCATGACGCGCCAACTGGGCGGTCAGCATCTTCTTGTTCATCATCGCGGCAGCCTGCACGGGATAACGCACCAAATGATAATAAGCGGTACGCTTGGACAGAGGCACTTCTGACTCCATCGACTGCACAGCGTCGGCGATGCCACGGTAGTCAGACAATCTATGGTTGATGAAAGACTCGCTCCAGGGCAGGTCGCTGACAATCTTGAATTTCGGGTCTTGCTCTTCTGTGCGTGTATGCCCCAAGAACTCAGGTCGGGCAATGAAAGCCAACCGGTAGTGCTCACGCATGACGTCACCCAGTCGATGCCCTAAGCCCTCACCAAACTCACGGGCAAGGAATTGGTCGAGGTGCTTCCCTACCCCTAATTGTCGCACACGGTCGATATCCCATGCCATGTCCATGAATAGCTCTATCTGGTATTCAGCAGGTTTGATGTCGCCCACGTTCAGCACCCACATCTTCTGTATGCCCTCATCGTAGGCCTTGCCCATCTGCTGGAGAAGCAGGGATGGCGAAAAGGTGCCCAGCCACAGATAGTCGTGCGGACGCCCCCAATAGGAGACATGATAATACACCCCATTTCCTCCTTTGCGCTTGCGCTCCTTGGCTGTGGGGAAATGGCGGATAAAACCATAATTATCGTCGCACCACATCAAGGTGACATCCTCAGGAACCTCAAGCCCCATATTGTAGGCCTCAAGCACCTCTTTATAAGGGATGAACACCTGGGGAACACGTCGCACATCCTTGTTCACGTATTCCTTCAGAATGGCGCGCTGGTCGCTGAGCACATCCACCAGCACCTCTTTCTGTTCTGCGGCAGTCTTGGCGCCTTCCATAGGACCATCGTGAATGCCACGCAAACCCAAGGTATAAATCATCTCCTGATCTGCCACATCCTTCACCCTGTCGGTCCAGAATTTGAGGATATTATCCCTGTTCTTCAGGTAGTTGTAGTCTCCTGTTCCTCTTTTATGCCATTCTCCGAAGGAATTGCTGGCCATCGGCTCGCAATGCGATGTACCCACATAGATGCCGAATCGCGCCGCCACCTCTCGGTTGCCCTCTGTCATGAAGAAAGGCTTGGACACATCGTGCATAGGTGGCCAATAAAGATTGGCTCGAAGACGGAGCAACAACTCGAAAATACGGGCTGTGGTCTTGGGGCCTATGACGCCTTTCTCGGCGGGTTCATGCGTTTGATAGCTCCAAGGCATCAGTCCCCAGTCCTCATCGTTGATGAAGATGCCCCTGTATTCCACTTTGGGTGCCTGCATATCCTTGTATCCATCGGGAAGGCTAAAGGTGTCGAGGTGCTTAGGCGTGCAGTCGGCCCACCATTCCCATGGCGACACACCGATCAACCGCGACAACTGCATCACTCCGTAAGCTGTACCATGAGGGTCGCTCCCTGCCACCACCAAATCGCCTTCGGCGGTCACACACAGCATAAACGCCTGAGTCTTGCCTTTCAGGGACCGGAAATCCACCTTGAAGTCTTTAAGCATGTGGCTTCGTTCCACCGTACCGACAATGACGCGAGTCTGTGACTGATCTGCGAAGGCTTGTCCGAAAACCTTCGTCCAGTCGCCTTTGAGCATCTCAACGGCAGTAGCGACGACCTGAGGCTCGGAGTTGAGGTCGGTCAGCAGTTGGCATTGGCCGTGACTGACACGAAATTCCTTGGCATGGGAATTGAAAAGGAATGTAGTGAAAAGGAATAACAAAAGGATTTTTTTCATAGTGTTCTAAAGGGTTAGTCGTTTTTTCAGGTTCTCCACCGTGTCGTCGCAGCCAGGAGGTCGTAAAGCAGGTGCTATTTCCGACAATGGCTCAAGCACGAACAATCGTTGCGACAAGAGTGGATGTGGAATGGTCAGTCGAGGCGTACGAATGAAGGAGTCGCCATAGACCAGGATATCGATATCGATCACGCGGTCGTGATAAACACCAGCCACCGACTTGTGCTCACGGCCCAGACGACGTTCTATCGCCTGAGTGACATCGAGTAAAGCAAAGGGTTCCAACGGGGTATCGACAGCGACAACCGCATTCAGAAAGGCATTGGTGGAGTCGAAACCCCATGGGTCGGTCTTGACAAAAGAGGATTGGGCCCTGACGGGGCCAATCCACTTCTGTATTTCCTCTATGGCCGACAAAAGATGATGCTCTCTGTCGCCTAAATTCGTGCCGAGACCTAAAAAGACTACCATCAGTCCATGATCAGCAGGGCATCACCGTAAGTTCCGAAAAGATAGTCTCCTTTCAGCGCACGCTCATACGCCTTCATCACCAATTCGTAGCCACCGTAGGCACACTGCATCATCAGCATCACGGTCAGAGGGTGCTGGAAATTGGAGAACATGGCATCAGCCAGTGAGAACTCGTATGGAGGGAAGATGAACTTGTTGGTCCATCCCTCAAACTCCTTGAGGTGTCCGTATGTGCTCACGGCAGTTTCCACCGCCCTCATCGTTGTGGTTCCGACCACACAGACCTTATGTCCTGTGTCCTTTGCGCGATTGACGATGTCGCAGGCTTCCTTGGTGACAAACATCTGCTCTCCATCCGTCTTGTGCTTGGTCAGGTCTTCCACATCGATTCTGCGGAAATTGCCGAGGCCACAATGCAGTGTGATGAACGCTGGCTCTATACCCTTGATTTCCATCTTCTTCAAGAGTTGCTTGGAGAAATGCAATCCCGATGTGGGAGCAGTGACCGCACCTTCGTGGCGTGCGAAGACTGTCTGGAAACGCTCCATATCATTGGCGTCAGCCTTACGTTTTGCGCGCACATCGTCGGGGATAGGCGCCTCGCCAAGGCTGTAGAGGGCCTGCTTGAATTCCTCGTGAGTGCCATCATAGAGAAAACGCAGGGTACGTCCTCTTGATGTGGTGTTGTCGATGACCTCAGCCACCATCGATTCGTCCTCACCGAAATAGAGTTTGTTGCCAATGCGGATCTTGCGGGCTGGATCGACCAACACATCCCAATAGCGCAGGCCTTCTTTCAGTTCGCGCAGCAAGAAGACCTCAATCTGGGCTTGTGTTTTCTCCTTGGTGCCATAGAGTCGGGCAGGAAAGACGCGTGTGTCGTTGAAAATGAACACGTCTTTGTCTTCAAAATAGTCAATGATGTCGCGTACCAAGCGATCTTCGATTTCTCCTGTCTTCTTATGCACTACCATCATCTTCGAATCCTCGCGACTGTCGCGGAGATAATCATCCACTTCATCTTCCTCCGGATTGAAATGGCGACCTCTTGGATAGGCAGCGATCTTATCCGAATGAAGAGTGAAATCAAACTGTGACAACTTCATAATGTTTTCTTTTTATCTTGTTCCTATTATTATCTCTAGTCAACTTTAGCAAGTGCGCCCCGAAGGGGCAACCTCCTATAGCCTGGGCTAATAGATATTGGCCTTTCAGGCCGACTTCTCACTTGCTAAAGTTCAATTATCTCTATTGCTGTTGATCCTGCAATTCATTGACCTGCTTCTCGAAAGCATCCACTGTCGTGCAGTCCTCAATCCTGTAGTCTCCGATACGGGTTCGCCGCAAAGCGGTGAGATAGGCACCGCTGCCCAAAGCCTGGCCGATGTCGCGGGCTAAGGCGCGGATGTAGGTGCCTTTGCTACACACCACCCGGATCTGGAGCTGAAGATAGTTCTCTTCTGCGGAACGTGCTGAAGCATCAGCATCGTCAGTATGCAGGGGGTTCTCGTTCCGGGCATACCCGAAACTCATCAGTTCTATCTCGTCGATGACGAGCGTCTTGGGCTTGAGTTCCACTTCCTCACCCTTTCGGGCCAGTTTGTAGGCGCGCTCGCCATCCACTTTAAGGGCTGAATAGGCTGGAGGTATCTGCTCAATGGTCCCGACAAACGATTTCAACACATCCTCTACCTGTGGCAGGGTGATGTGGCTGGTAGGATATGTGGCATCCTCGGTCGTTTCCTTGTCGAAAGAGGGAGTGGTGGCTCCCAGTTTCAATGTTGCCACATACTCTTTGGTCTTGGCCTGCAACGTGTCGATGGTCTTGGTGGCTTTGCCCGTACACACGATGAGCACTCCTGTAGCCAGAGGGTCGAGGGTGCCTGCATGCCCCACCTTGATTTTCTTCACGCCCAGAAGCCGCCTGACGATGCCACGCACACGTGCCACCACATCAAACGACGTCCAACCGTATGGTTTGTCGAAACAGATTACTTCTCCTGTCTGAAAGTCCATCGCCTAATCTACCATGACCAACGACTGGCCGCTAAGAAGCATCACAAGGATAATGGCACCGACAATAATCCGATAGATACCGAAGGCTTTGAAGCCATATCTCGAGACGAAATTGACAAACCACTTCATCGCGAGCAGAGCCACGACAAAAGCCACCACACAACCCAGAATCAACATGGCGATGTTGCCGGTTGTGGCCCAACCGCCGTCTTCCTTCATCAGGTCCAACAAGTCGAGCAAAGTGGCGCCTGCCATGGTGGGCACGGCAAGGAAGAAGGAGAACTCTGCCGCACGCTTGCGGGTCAGGCCCTGAGCCATACCACCCACAATCGTGGCCATGGAACGCGAAACACCGGGAATGACCGATATGCACTGGAACAGACCAATGTAGAAGGCACGGCGCTCGTTCACTTCGTTCTGCTCCTTCATCTTGTGTTCAAACAGACGGTCGCAGAAGAGCATGAACACTCCACCCACAACCAGCATGATGGCTACGACCCATACGCTGTCGAGCAACCAATCGAGCAGTCCCGACTTCTTGGCTGCCAGTCCGATGACAACTGCGGGTATCACACCCACCAGAAGCAACCAGTAGAAACTGAAACGATGTTTCAACCTACCGAAAGCGCTGGCACCCTCAGGCGCGGGAGAATGGTCGATTTGGAAGAAACGCTTCCAGTAGAGGCATACCACCGAGAGAATGGCTCCGAACTGAATGATGAAGGTGAAGGCATGGATAAAGGCATTGCCTTGGGGAACACCCAGAAGTTTCTGGGTGATGATCATGTGGCCTGTAGAAGATACTGGCAGAAACTCGGTCAGTCCCTCCACAATGGCTATAATAATGGTTTCTAATGTAGATAAATCTTGCATGATGAATGGTTATGATATCTGCTGTGATGCGGATGCGACACGTCGCGTCCCTACAAATCAGTTGTTTTCGGGTTGGTTGTCGTTCTTTTCCTCACGTCCACGGAAGAGTATGCCGAAGACGATAAACACAAAACCTGCAAGGCAGACCATAGGAGCGACATCGATCCTCCTGCTACTGAAGATATCGGGATTGAAAGCCTCTTCTGTTGTGCCTGGACCCGACATGATGAATAAGCCGATCACCACGATCACCAGACCTACCACGAGAAGGATGTAATTGATCTTCCCGAATGCGTAATTACGTTTGTCCATTGATGTATGTTTATTTATAATTGATGACGATAAAAGAATTGAATAAAAAAGTGCTCAACCTACATTGCTGCAGGCAGAGCGAGATGACGATAACCTCAGATATGATAGAGGGTGTTGCTGCTCATTCTCAAGTACTTGCCAAGTGAGAAATAGATGCAGCAGAAGGTGATGATCAATCCGAAGGCATAGACACACACAGCCACCACAGCCATCACTTCATTGGTGATGATGTCGGTCAACTGCGGTTCCTGTTGCTTCAGGAAGCGTATGCCAAAGTAGAGGAAAGCCGTTGCCAACGTGGAGGAGATGAGTCCCAGCAACATGCCTCGCTTGAGGAAGGGCTTGCGGATGAACCACCAACTGGCTCCCACCAGTTTCATCGTGTTGATGACAAATCGCTGCGAGAAAATCGACAGCCTGACCGTATTGTTGATCAAGGCGAATGAGATATAAGTGAAGAGAGCGGCGATAATCAGCATGATGATGCTGATCTTCTTGATGTTGCTGTTCACCGAGTTGATGAGGTCTTTCTGATAAAGCACATCGACCACATTGCTGTTCATCTTCACCTCGTCGAGAATGCGCTGGATGCTGTCGTTGTTGGCGTATTCGGAGTTGAGTTTCAACTCAAAAGAAGCGGTGATGGGGTTGAAGTGCAAGAACTCTGTGGGGTCGGCTCCCATTTCTTGTTTGACGGCTTGAAGACCTTGTTCCTTGGAGATATACTCCAACGACTTGACGTAGGGGCGTTTCTCCAACTCGGCTTTGAAAGCCTCGCGGGTCTTGTCGCTCATCTTATCGTCGAGCAGCAAACTGATATTGATGTTCTCGCGCATGTAATTGGACAAGTTCCTTGCCGTGAAAACAAAGAAAATGATGGTGCCCAGCAAGATCAGCACGAGGCTTATGCTCAAGCATGAGGTGATGAATTGGGTATTGAAAATACCTGGCGCGTTGGATTTCTTAGACATTATGATGCAATATTCAACCTAATTTCCTGCAAAATTACAACATTTTAAAGCCGTTTTCAAGTAATTTAAATATTTTAAATAAATAAATGCGTTTTGGCAACTGCTCAGCCAAACTCTTTTGGGGGTCGCTACGCACAAAATTATAGGGACCATCAACGACTGAATCGCTGAGTAGTTACGCGTTTTAAAACAATCATCCCCTATCCACATTAGCCAGATTCGCGTATATTCGTGTTCGTAAAGAAAATCAATTCTCAAATTGACTTTGCCTTCAACCCTATCGCTCGGCATAGCCAAGCAAGCTGTGCTCTGCTCTCACTTAATCGGGTTGTTCGATAATTCGGGAAATAAACATTCACGTGGCGCGTCTTCCAGACGCGTCGCAG
>CAMOWU010000041.1 GCA_946628545.1 uncultured Bacteroides sp.
TCGCTAATCACCAAATTTTCAGACAGTTATATTTCGTCGAACTCACGTTAAATAATTATCCTATAATTTTGAGCGTAGCGACCCCAAAAGAGTTTGGCTGAGTAATCACCATCCTTATTAGCCTATGACATTATCATTCATTGCGGGGACGGAGTACAGGGGTGATGACATGCCCCACACATCCGCTGGGTTGCTGTATGTTGAGGATAGCCGCAACGGTAGGAGCGATGTCGGTGATGTGGTAGGTATGGTCGTCCCATCCCTTGGGAATCCCAGCACCGTAGAAAAGTAGTGTTATATGGCAGTCGTAAGGATTCCATACGCAGTGTGCCGTTCCCGCCTCTGGTTGATGATAATTGTAGGGGTTGGAGACCTGTGGATTGGGTATGATTTGTATGCTGCCGCTTCGTTTAGGATGATAGCCGTTGGCAGTCATGGACTTCAATGGTTCTGGCAGATATGAGGGTATGTGTTTGAGGTCAAAAGCATAAGCGATATTCTTGTTTTGCATGAGTTGCTCACACAGGAAATCAACCAGCCTCTGGCGGTCAACCCCATACTTGGTAACAATGTCGTCGCGCAAAAAGACTTGGTTGACCCTGACATCTTTCACCAAGCGATAGTCCACGTCGAACTCTATTCTGGCTACAGAGTCGAGTTCATCGGTCAGCACATCGTCCATCAAGTATCCAGCGGGAATCTTGTGCTGGTCGAGGAAGTGCAGGTTGTGAGCCCCGCCATGATCGGCAGTGAGAAACACCACGTAATTGTCCTTACCCACCTTTTGGTCCAGAAAGTCGAGGAAGTGAGCGAGGTCCTGGTCGAGCCGGAGGTACATATCCTCCACATAGGATGAGTTGGGTCCAACTCTGTGGCCGATATGGTCGGTGGCAGAGAGGCTGACCGTGAGGAAGTCGGGGATATTGTCCTGTCCCAGTTGCTCATGAGCTACTGCTTCCATTGCGAAATCCAACACGATGGTGTTGCCATAGGGAGAAGTCCGGATTTCGGTACCGACGGGGAGCTCCATCTCTTTGTCCTTGGGTGCGCTCTGCACATACGAATCCTCCTCATAGAGGAAAGTCCATCCTTTCTCAAGGTACTGGTCTGCAAGCCCTTTCTTATTGAAATCCTTCACCCACGCCGGCAACGACTGCATATAATAGGAGCTGGAGATAAACCGCCCCGTCTCAACATCGAGCCAATATGCAGCATTGGCCGTATGTCCTGCAGGCAGGATGGCACCTCTGTCCTTGAGCGACACACCAATGACCTTGGCCTTGAAATTCGTAGCCATACGCAACTCGTCGGTCACGGTGGTGACTTGCAGATAATGTGGCGAAGCAGATTTCTTGCCGTCAACACCTACGGGTTTAAATGCTTGGTCTTCCACACTTTTTACATCTTCCCCATCCACATACATGTCGTTGGATATGATTCCTGTGATGGCAGGCACCGAACCTGTGTAGATACATGTATGTCCCACAGCTGTGACCGACGGGAGGTAGTTGATAAGTGTGCGGTTGCAGTTGTAGCCTCCATTCATCAGCCTGAGGAACCCTCCCTGTGAATATCTTTCCTGATACCGCATGAGGTAGTCCCAGCGCATCTGGTCCACAACAATGCCTACTACCAGTTTGGGGCGTTGGAAATAGTTCTGCCCATAAATTCCCGAAGTAGCGAGAAGTAATAAAAGCGCAATCAGTGTTTTGGAGATGTTGTTCATGATGATGTGATTGATGAATATGATGGTGAAAAAAGGTTTGAATGTAGAAAAGGCGGACAATGTGGAAAAACAGAAACCGTCCTTGACGCATGGTCATGGACGATTGTCTGTCGTTATGAGAGTTTGTGGATGATGAGTCCGCTTCTGAGTTTAGGTTCGAACCAAGTGGCCTTAGGAGGCATGATATTACCACTGTCGGCGATATCCATAATCTGCTGCATACTAACTGGATAGAGTGCCAGCGCAAGCTTCATCTCACCGCTGTCCACTCGTCGTTTGAGTTCTCCAAGTCCACGCAATCCGCCCACGAAGTCGATGCGTTTGTCGGAACGGAGGTCTTTGATGCCGAGTATTTCATCAAGGATATACTTTGAGGATATGGAAACATCCAGCACTCCGATGGGGTCGTTGTCGTTGTAAGTATCGCTCATTGCCTTGAGGCTGTACCATACTCCATCCAAATAAAGCGAGAACTCGTGCAGTTGCTGTGGACGATACTCTTCCTTTCCCTTCTCCTCAACAAAGAAATGCACTTTGAGCGCATCGATGAACTGCGCGGGAGTAAGTCCATTGAGGTCGCGCACCACTCGGTTGTAGTCGAGGATGGTGAGTTGGCTTGCGGGGAAGCACACCGCCATGAAGTAGTTGTACTCCTCGTCGCCTTGGTGGTTTGGGTTCTGCTTTTGCTTCTCGGCTCCCACCAAGGCAGCAGCTGCGGAACGATGGTGTCCGTCGGCGATATACATATTGGGCATCTTGGCAAATTGCTCTGTAATCGTCTGAATATCATCATTATCGCTGACAATCCACAACTGATGACGGAAACCGTCGATGGGTGCAATGAAATCGTACTCGGGAGTGGTGGCAGCATATCGTGCGATGAGTTGGTCGAGCACGGGGTCGTCTGGATAGGCGAAAAAGACAGGTTCGATGTTGGCATCGTTGACCCTGACGTGCTTCATGCGGTCTTCCTCCTTGTCACGACGCGTCAGCTCATGCTTTTTGATGACACCGGTCATATAGTCATTGACATAGGCACCCACCACCAGTCCAAACTGCGTCTTTCCGTTCATGGTCTGGGCATAGATGTAGTAGTTGTCTTTGTCGTCTTGTTTCAGCCATCCTTTTTCTTGGAACTTGGCGAAATTCTCGGCTGCTTTCTCATAGACACGAGGGTCGTACTCACTGGTGCCGACAGGGAAGTCAATCTCGGGTTTGATGATATGATAGAGCGACATCTCATTGTCGCCAGCCTCTTCGCGGGCCTCTTCTGAATTGAGCACGTCGTAGGGACGGCTCTCTATCTTCTCTACCAGTTCACGTGGCGGTCTGACACCACGAAAAGGTTTTACTATAGCCATAGTTATTAAATATGATTTGGTTTGGAAACGAAGGAATCCGAACTACGAGCATCACCGTCATAATTCGGATTCCCAGATGATTAGGTATCTCCCAAAGGAGACTGTCATTCGTATTACTTATTCACCTGGAACTTAGTGATTCCTTCCTTGATGAATCCCACAATCTGCTTGGCAGCCGCAATGCCGGCATTGATGTTGGCTTCTGCAGTCTGTGCACCCATTTTCTTAGGGGTGGAGAAATAACGGCCTTCAAACTGCTGGAACTGTTCGTCGGCATCGGGTTTGATGTCGGTGATAAACTTAAGGTCTGTTCTCTCAGCAAGCAGTTCCACGAGTTCAGGTTCGTTGATGACTTCCTTGCGTGCAGTGTTGACGAGGATGCCACCTTTCTTGAGTGTAGATACCAACGCCTTGTTGATGCTCTGCTTGGTCTCAGGTGTGGCAGGGATATGGAGTGAAACGATATCGCTTGTAGCGAAGAGTTCCTCTTGATTAGCCACGGCATGCACTCCAGCGGCCTCGATGACCTCGGCTGGGCAATAAGCATCGTAGGCCTGAACGTTCATTCCAAAGCCCTTGGCGATGCGTGCTACATTGCGACCTACATTACCAAATGCGAGAATGCCAAGTGTCTTGCCCATCAACTCTGTTCCGGCCTTGCCGTTGTAGAAGTTTCGAACAGCAAAAACAAGCAGACCGAAAACGAGTTCAGCCACTGCATTGGCATTCTGTCCAGGTGTGTTCATCACTACCACTCCATGAGCGGTTGCAGCATCCAGATCCACATTGTCGTAGCCTGCACCTGCACGTACCACGATCTTCAGTTGCTTGGCATCGTCGAACACCTCATTGTCGATCTTGTCGCTACGGATAATGAGGGCGGCGGCATCAGCCACAGCATCAAGAAGCTGCTGCTTCTCTGTATATTTCTCCAGCAGGGCAAGTTCGAGTCCTGCAGCTTCAATTTCTTTCTTGATACCCTCCACAGCCACAGGTGCGAAAGGTTTCTCTGTTGCTATCAGTACTTTCATTTTTTTCATTGAACATTGAACATTGACCATTGACCATTATTTTTCAAGGCTGTCTTTAACAGTTTTAATGATTTTGGTTTATTGACCATTATTTCTCAGCGCTGTTTTTAACAGTTTTGATGATTTTGGTTAAGGTAGCTGCAATTTTACCACAATCATTGGAAATTGAGTCAAATTGGCGATCATCTATAATATCTGCTTCGTGCAGCAACTCCAGCCAATATTCAGTTTCATTTGCTTCCTTTAGAGCAATGTTTAATTTGTTAATAAAATCCATTCGACTTTGAGCATTGACACTCTCACGAACATTAGCACCAATACTGGTGCCACTTCTCAAGACCTGCTTTGATAACACATAGACCTTTTTTTCGTCTTTTAAG
The DNA here is from genome assembly GCA_946628545.1 of uncultured Bacteroides sp. Taxonomy (GTDB): domain Bacteria; phylum Bacteroidota; class Bacteroidia; order Bacteroidales; family Bacteroidaceae; genus RUG11857. The sequence goes on from CAMOWU010000041.1 coordinate 4,499, forward strand.
AAATTATATAAATGAATGATTCTTAATGCAAAGGCTTTACTATCAACAAGAACTTGATTGTTTTCCTTCATAAAGAATAATGGTCAATGGTCAATGTTCAATGGTCAATGGTGTCAGTGTTTAGCTTCAAACTCCTGCATGCAGGCAACGAGGGCTTTGACGCCTTCGATGGTCATGGCATTGTAGCAAGAAGCGCGGAATCCGCCTACTGAACGATGTCCTTTCACACCAACCATACCCTTTTCTGTAGCGAACTTGAGGAAGTCAGCCTCGAGCTCCTTGTACTCGTCTTTCATGACGAAGCAGAGGTTCATGATTGAGCGGTCCTCCTCGTTGGCAGTACCACGGAAGAGCTTGTTGCGGTCGATTTCATCATATACAATCTTGGCACGCTCGTTGGCCCTTCTGTCCATCTCCTTGACACCACCCTGTGCCTTGATCCACTTGAGGTTCTGCAATGCGCAGTAGATGGGCACCACAGGAGGCGTATTGAACATACTGCCCTTATCGACATGAGTGCGGTAGTCGAGCATGGTAGGAATCTGACGGCTTACCTTGCCAAGCGCATCATCCTTGACGATGACGAAAGTGACACCCGCCATGGAGAGGTTCTTCTGAGCACCGCCATAGATGCAGTTGTACTTGCTCACATCGACAGGGCGCGAGAAGATATCCGACGACATATCAGCAATCATAGGCACCGGCGAGTCAAGTTCCTTGCGTATCTCAGTGCCATAGATGGTGTTGTTGGTTGTGATGTGGAAATAGTCGGCATCAGCAGGAATGGTGTAGTCCTTAGGAATGTATGTATAAGTGGCCTCAGCAGAAGAAGCGACTTCAACTACCTCACCAAACAACTTTGCTTCCTTCATCGCCTTCTTAGCCCAGACACCAGTGTTGAGATAAGCTGCTTTCTTCTCAAGGAAGTTGTAGGGAACCATACAGAACTCAAGGCTTGCACCTCCACCAAGGAAGATGACCGAATAGCCCTGTGGAATGTCGAGCAACTCCTTGAAGAGTGCTACTGCTTCATCTACTACTGGCTGGAAATCCTTAGCTCTGTGGCTGATTTCCATCAAAGAAAGGCCTGAGTTGTTGAACTCAAGACATGCTGCGGCTGTAGCCTCAATGACTTCACGTGGAAGGATCGATGGTCCAGCATTAAAGTTGTACTTTTTCATTTCTTTTTGTTATGTAAATACTTATTGTCTTCTCAAAAAACACCGTTCAAGCATTCTATTTATAACTGTTTGCTTGAAAATTGGTGCAAAATTACACAATTCCACATATTTGGACAAAGTTTTTTGAATAAAAAGACACTTATGAGCGGTTTTTTAAAAACAATGATACCTACGACCAAGAAATCTGTCTCCGTATGCAAAAAAATAGCGGAGCCACCTACTGTTAAAAATACTTAACGTAAAATATTAAAGCCATCAAATTATGCTGAAATAGCGTTAAAAACTATTAAGTTTGCACTTTGTAAGTGAGTAAGCTCCTATAGGAGCACTCACATCCGACACTTACTCGAGATGAACTGGCAATAGGATTTCAAGAGCCTTAATGAACGGGCAACGCAACAAAAAAAGCGTATGTCTGCTATTGTTGCATTTAGCAACAAACTATCTTACAAAAAGTTACGCCAAGGCTCAATCCGCCCCAGATCCCTATCTCAAACTGCAACTACCTAATAAAACAACAAATAATCAATCAAAACTTATGAACAGACGCTTTAGTAAATGTATGCGCAACTGGCTCAGTGCAGCTTGCGTGCTCACACTCTGCGTCGGTAACTATTCATGCTCGGACGACTACGACCTCGACGACAGTACGCCTTCGTGGTTGGACTCCAGCATTTATAATTACCTCAGCGAGAAGGGCAATTACACGAACTTCGTCAAGCTAATTGACGATTTGGACTATGCGGAAGTTTTGGCAAAGACTGGTAGTAAGACATTGTTCGTTGCCGATGATGATGCCTTTGCCAAGTTCTACGAGAACAACAGTTGGGGGGTGAGCAACTACTCCCAATTGTCGTCGTCGCAGAAAAAACTGCTGCTGAAGTCCGCCATGTTGAACAACGCTTATCTGTTGGAGATGATGACCAACCTCTCTACCGCAGACGGTATTGAAGAGAACATGTGTCTGAGACGCGAGACCTCAATCGACGTGACCGACTCCATCACCCATCTCAACGCAGCAGACCTTCCCGTCAGCTACAACCCTGACGACAAAGACTACTGGGCTCGTTTCCGCGAGCCATCCAAAGGAGGCATCTACGTGGCCATGGACAACACCGCCCAGATGATGACCCACTTCCTTGCCGGCCAGATGGGTGAGAACAACATCACTGACAGCGACTTCGAGATTCTCCTGGGCACCACCCGTGATAAGAACGACGCTTACATCTACAACAGCAAGGTGCTGCAGCAGGATATCGTCTGCCAGAACGGCTACATCAACGTCCTCGACCGTGTGTTGACCCCCTACCCCAACATGGCAGAGGTGATCCGCACCAACGGCAAGACCAACATCTTCAGCCACATGATTGAGCGTTTCAGCGCCCCCTTCTACAACGCCGACCTGACCAACCGCGTTCAGCTTTTGGGCAACAACGTTGACTCCGTTTGGGTGAAGCGCTACTTCTCCAAGCGTTCGCAGGGCAACACAGCGCTCAGCAATGACCGCAACACCGACCCCATAGGCGACCCGACAGGCAAGGACGTGGCTTTCTACCTCAACTTCGACCCAGGATGGAACTTCTACCAGAGTGACGACCGCACCACTAAGGAAGAAGACATGGGTGTGATTTTCGCCCCGACAGACAGCCGCCTGTACGACTATTTCTTCACAGCCGATGGTGGTGGACGCTTCTTGCTTGAGGCTTACGCTCCCGACATGATGAACAGCGTGACAAGTCCAACTGATTACGAGACTATATATAAGGTAATCGACCAGATCCCTCTGAGCGTGATCCAAGCCTTGATCAACAACCTGATGAAAGTTTCGTTCAACTCATCAGTGCCAAGCAAGTTCGAGACCATCAAGGACGACGCCCAAGACCCAATGGTGGATGAGGAAGACCTCCAATATATAGAAGATGTGTTGCTTGCCAACAACGGTATCGTCTATCTGATGGACGAGGTGCTGACCCCTGCCCAGTACGCAGCCGTATCCGCCCCAGCCTACGTGGCACGCGACATGCAGATTTTCAAGTTTGCCTTCACACGTGAGACACTGGATATTCAGACCAACTTCTACGCCTATCTTTTGGCCATGAGTTCAAGATTCAGTTTCTTCGTTCCCTCCGACAACGAATTCTGGTACATCGACCCCGTTTCGTTCGCCAACAACACAGGTGAACAGCGCGCCTACCTCATCACTTGGGACGCCATCAACAACCGTCCGAAAGCCGAGGCCTACGAGTATATCTACGACTACACCACCGGCCAGGGCTACATCGGCTCCCCTCTGTCGAACGTCTCGCTCAGCGACAACCAGCTCTACAACCGCCTTCGCGACATGCTCAACACACACACGATCGTGCACGAGGACGACACAGAGAGGACGGGAATCGACGAGACAACCACAGGTATCGAGTGCGACAAGCACTACTTCCTCTCCAAGAGCGGTGCTCCTTTGTATGTGGAGAACGCTACCCAGCGCGAGAAAGGCTGCGTGGTGAAAGGCGGTTGGCAGCTGGCCAACGGCAGCGAGTGCAAGGTGATCCGCTTCGATGACAAGACCGCCGAAACCAACGGTAACGGTAACGGTATGGCCTACGAGATCGACACTCCTATCCTGCCAACGATTGAGTCGGTATTCAGTGTTCTTTACAATGACTCTGCCAACTTCAACGAGTTCTACAAGCTCTGCCAGACCGACGTCGAGGTGCTGAAGGAAATAGGTATCACTGCCACCACCGACCAGCGCAAATACACCATCTTCGTCAACGACAACGGCCTTCCCTGCTACGACAAGACGACAGGCAACCGTGTGTCCACAGCCACCAACGTGAGATTCTTCAACAACTACCGCTACACGGTATATATTCCCACGAACGAAGCTATTCTGGATGCCATCAGCCGCGGTCTGCCAACATGGGAAGACCTGCGCGAGATCCTTGAGCTCGACGTGGATCCAGAGATGAGGAAAGAACTGACAGAGGATGAGGAGAAAGCCCGCAACGAGAAGTGCCTGGCCATGGTGACCACTCTGGTCAACTTCGTGAAGTACCACTTCCAGGACAACTCCATCTTCGCCGACACGCCAGCATTGTCTGAGACTCAGTACGAGAGTTCCACCCTCAACGTTGAGACCGGCGTTTACTGCAAACTGGCTGTTTCCTCTCAGGGCAATGGCACCTTGTCTGTGAAAGACCTGGCAGGCCACACCCGCAACATCACAAGCAAGAAGAACATCATCACCCGCGACTACGTGCTCAACGCCTCAAGCAATCCTCAGACCATCAGTGGAAGTTCATTCGCTGTGGTTCATGGCATCGACGGTGTTCTCGACCATAAGTCATACACAAACGGACGGTACGATTCTGACTGGGCATCCCTTGCCGCAGCAAGAAGGTATCTCAACACCTATCGTATCATCGAATAAACATATACAGTCATGAACAAGATTAAGTTTATACTCACAACAATAGCGCTGTTCTTTTTCATGAATTCAGCGATGGCTCAGCAGCGTATCTCAGGTAGGGTCTGGAGCGACCTCGACGGCCCTGTGATGATGGCTAACGTAGTTGAGCGCGATGCCAACAACCGTATCGTTGAAGCAGCTGTGACCGACATGAACGGTAACTTCACAATGGTTGTGAAAAACCCGAAGGACCACTTGGTCATCTCTTATATCGGCTACAAGACCGTGAACATCCCCATCGGAACACGCACGAAGTTCGACATCAAGATGGAGGATAACACCATGATTCAGGAAGTGGTGGTCAAAGCCAAGCCGAAAGTTCAGAGCAACGGTCTGGTCATTCCAGTGAAGGAAGTATCAGTAGCCACCCAGCGCATGAGCATGGAAGATGTTGAAGGTCTCTCTTTCGCATCAGTTGACGAGGCCATGCAGGGTAAGATTGCCGGTCTGGACATCATCTCCAACTCAGGTAACTTGGGTTCTGGTACCAGTATGCGTCTGCGTGGTGTAAGCACCATCAACGGTAGTGCCGAGCCACTGATTGTAGTCGATGGCAACATCTTCGACCTTCCCGACGACGTGTCGGAGGTGAACTTTGAAGACCTCGACAACGAAGAGCAATTTGCCACCCTGCTCTCAGTCAACCCTGAAGACATCAAGGACATCAACGTGCTGAAAGACGCCGCCGCAACCGCCATTTGGGGTGCTCGCGGTGCCAACGGTGTGATTGAGATCACCACCCGCCGTGGTATGGCAGGTAAGACGAAGATCAACTTCTCCTACCGCTTCACAGGTTCCTGGATGCCAGAGGGACTGAACATGCTCGACGGTGACGGCTACACGATGATGATGAAAGAGGCCTACTTCAACCCACGCCAAAGCGGTGCTACCAGCAACATGGTTGAGTTGAACTACGACCAGAGCCGTCCGATGTACTACTACAACTTCAACAAGAACACCGACTGGGTAGATGCAGTGAACCAGTTCGGACAGCGCCACAACTATTACGTGACCCTGAGCGGTGGTGGTGAGAAAGCCAAGTTCCGTATTTCCGGTGGTTACGACCATGAGACAGGTACCATCATCAAGCAGTACCTCGACCGTTTCTCCACCCGTATGGTTCTAGACTACGATGTGTCTGACCGCATCCGATTCTCCACCAACTTCGCCTTGACCTATACCGACAACCACAGGAACTGGGATGGAGGCTCCACTTCCGGTTTGCTGGGAAGAGCTTACAACGCCATGCCTAACATGTCGATCTACGAATACGACGAGTTTGGCAACCTCACTGGCGACTTCTACAAGATGCTTCCCACAGCCCCAAGCGCAGGTACGACTCCCGACGGTTACTCCTCATTCTATCTGAGCGACATGAAGAGCAACGGCAACCCTGTAGCCATGGCTCACCAAGCCTTCAGCAACCAATCGACCTACCGTATCACCCCCCAGTTCAACCTCCGCTACAAACTCCTCGGTAAGGACAGCGAGAGCCATCAGTTGGATCTCAATGCAGAGGTGTATATGGATGTATATAACGAGTCGGACAACACCTACTTCCCATCTACTCTTACCACCAACAGTTGGAACACCGGTGTGAACACCGCAAGCAACTTCGAGTATAAGAGCCTCGCCATCACCAACCGCGAGTCACTCATCTTCATTCCCCATTTCAACAATGAGAAATGGTCGATGAGCATGATGGGCCGTTTCGAGTTCACAACCGGTAACGGCACCAACCAGAGCACAGGACAGAGTGGCCTGCCCACAGGCACTTCATCTTCCCGTTCACAGGCCTACATCCAATCGACGACATCAGGCACAAGTGAATGGCGAAACGCCGCATTCCTGGGTACCGCCCACATCGCCTACGGTGAGGAAGGCAAATACGCAGTTGACCTGACTATGCGTTTCGACGGAAGCACCAAGTTCGGTTCGGGCAACAAGTGGGGCGCATTCCCAGGTATCTCAGGACGTTGGAACATCAGCGACGAGAAATGGTGGGAGCCTCTCAATGAGACAGTGAGTCTGTTATCCCTTCGTTTCGGCTGGGGTCGTGTAGGACGCCCACCAGGCAGCGAGTACTTGATGTACAACCGCTACGGTGAGTACGGCTCATACGGAAACACCGATTGGGGCCGCCTGATGACCGCCATCAACCCCACCAACATGCGTCTGACCGACCTCAAGTGGGAGACCAACGACCAGTGGAACTTAGGTTTCAACCTCAACTTGTTCAACGACCTCTTGCAGTTCGACCTCAACATCTACAACAAGAAGTCTAAAGACCTTCTGATGGCAGGTGTAGGCATTCCATCCAGCACCGGTTTCGGCAGTCTGGCATGGAAGAACGTCGGTACTCTTGAAAACAAGGGATGGGAGTTGTTCATGAACACAGGACGTCTGTTCAAGAAAGGCAAGTTCTCGATGCGTGCCAACTTCAACATTGCCCAGAACATCAACACCATCACCGCGATGAACAGCACCGTGCTTGAATCGATGAACAAAGATTACTCTTATGGCAACTTCGACTATCTGCAGCGCATCCAGGTGGGCAACGCAGTAGGTTCAATCTACGGTTTCCGCTATAAAGGCGTTTATCGCTACGACTACGACCACAGTGGCTATACCCAGGAATCCTACGAGACCTACGGCGACAGAACCGCTTACGCCGCAGAGCAGCGTGGCGAGAACGCAACAGTTCCTGTTGCTCGCGACGCCGAAGGCAACATCCTCTACGACTCGAAGGGCAACCCACTTCACATGTATTTCAACTACGGTGGTCTGAACTACGAGTACAAGGGTGGTGACATGATTTACGAAGACGTGAACAGCGACGGTCAGATCAACGAGCTCGACATCGTCTATTTAGGCAACTCCAACCCGAAGTTCAATGGTGGTTTCGGCTTCACCTTCAACTATGGTGACTGGTCGCTGAAACTGAGTTTCAACTACCGCATGGGCAACAAGATTGTGAACATGGCCCGCCAGCAGAACGAAGCCATGCGCTCGAACATCAACCAGAGCCAGGCAGTGGCATGGCGCTGGAGAAAGAACGGTGACATCACCGAGATTCCCCGTGCCTTGAACTCAGGTATCATCGCCTCCTACAACTCCCTGGCCAACAGCCGTTATGTGGAGAAAGGCGACTACCTTCGTCTTCAGTACGTTCAGCTGACCTACAACTTCCCGAAGAAGTTGATCAAGGACTTAGGAATTGAGAGCATCCGTCTGAACGCCTCCGCTCAGAACCTTCTGTGCTTCACGAAATACACAGGTGTGGATCCTGAAGTGTCTTACGGCAGTTGGGGTGTATGCTACGACCGCAGCAAGACCCCTCGCCCCAAGTCGTTCACTGTCGGTATAAATGTGGGATTCTAACAGTAAAATGATTATGAGAACAAATATATTCAACAAAATAGCCCTTTGCGGCCTCGTTGTCACAGGTTTGTCCTTTGCCTCGTGCGATGATTTCCTGACCATCACTCCTTCGTCACAGATTGTTGAGGAAGAGTTTTGGGAGGACAAGACCGACCTTGAGAACGTGGTGGCAGCCTGCTACCGCCGCATGATCCAGGGCGACATGACTGAAAAGTACATCATCTGCGGAGAGCTCAGGAGCGACAACTTCGTACAGAAGTCGGGTAATGCGAGCAACAACATCCGCAACATCATGAACGCCAACCTGATCCCCAACAACAACATGTTTTCATGGGGTTGCTTCTACAATGCCATCAACTACTGCAACAAGGTGTTGAGCCATGGACCAGAAATCGTGCTCAAAGACGAGAGTTTCTCAGAAGGCGATTGGGAGCCCATCAAGGCAGAGATGCTTGCCCTGCGCGCGCTCAACCACTTCTATCTGGTGCGCACCTACGGTGAGATACCGTATGTAACCACCGATTACAACAATGATGGCCAGTACATGCTACAGCCTCAGCTGACCCAGGAGCAGGCGCTCGACAGCATCATCAGCGACTTGGAAGATGCCAAGAACTACGCCATGGAGAGCTACGGCAACACCATCTACAACAAAGGCCGTTTCACGAAGAAGTCGATTTACACCCTTTTGGCCGATGTCTATCTCTGGCGTGCGAGCAAGAACACTTGCCCCGACTCAGTTGCCGTCTATGGCAACCAGGCCCAGAACGACTACCGGAAGGTGGTGGAATACTGCGACTGGGTGCTCAACGACATCATCAAGGACCGCACCAAAGAGCTCAACGAGAGCGGTAAGGTGCTCGGAGGCCTCAACTTCCAGCTGACTCTTGATGACCTCTTCATCCAGAATGAGCAAACGACAGCAGGAGCTCAGTTCCTCAACTTGAACTTAGGTGCCTACCAAAACATCTTCGGCAGCGGCAACTCCACTGAAAGCATCTTCGAGTTCCAGTTCGACAACAGCAGTGGCAACTCCAACGGTTCGCTGAGCAGCTACTACATGGACTTCGGTACGAACAATGTCGGCAGCATCGTTCTCTCCGACGCCATCTACGGTTCCGCCCAGGAAGAGGTGAACACCAACGCCCCCACTTCAGTCTATACGAAGACCGACTACAGAAAGTGGGAGAACCTCTACTACACCAGTGCCCAACAGACTGAATACCCATGCTGCAAGTACATCCTTAGCAACGTGTCCCAAGGTAACGGTTCATCCAGCACTCTGACCGACAACACCACATGGAACAACAACAATCGGCAAACGAAGAAATCACTCAACAGTTCCAACTGGATCTTGTATCGTCTGAGTGACATCGTGCTGATGAAGGCAGAGGCCATGAGCCAAATCGCCACCACAGACGAGGAGCGCATAGAAGCAGTGAGAAGTATCCGCGAGATCTTCAAACGTTCCAACCCCTACGCCTACGCCACAGCCAACAACAGGGCCAGCACCGACTCACTGAACACCGAATTCTTCGCTGCATCCAACGAGATGCTCGAAGCCTTGGTGATGACAGAACGCCAAAGAGAGTTTGTGGGCGAAGGCAAGCGTTGGTTCGACCTTGTCCGCTTTGCCCAGCGCCGTGGCAACACCGCCACCATGTTCGACAGGTATCTGGGTCGCAAATACGGTGACAACAAAGATGCCGTGAAGTCGAAGCTGTCAACGATAACTTCTCTCTTCAGCCCCATCCACAGAGACGAAATGTACGCTAACCCATTGCTCCATCAGAACAGTGTATGGATCACTACTGAGAGCTCTTCAAAAACTGATAACTTATGATACTGGACATATTTAAAAGAAATACAAGCAAGGGTACACTCATTGCTGTATCCTTAGGGTTGGTGCTCGCTGGTTGCTCTGAGAACATCGACGAGTCCGACCTCTACACCTTCACCGGTGAGATGATGGTGGACCATTTCGAGAACAATCCCGAGACGTTCAGCAGCTACCTTGAAGTGCTTGGACAGGTGCATCCCAGCAAGCGTTCGAAATCCACGATGAAAGAGTTGCTCGACGCTCGTGGCCACTACACCTGCTTCGCTCCTACCAACAAGGCCATCGACGAGTACCTTGACTCGATGCTGACCATCGGCAAGATCAGCAACAAAGACCTGAGCCAGCTGCCCGACTCAGTGGCAGAGGACATCGTGTTCAACTCCATCATCGACAACAACATGGAGGAGGCATACGCCACCACCGACTTCCAGCCAGGCGCCCTTCAGCGCACGAACATGAACGGCCGTTATGTAGATATCAGCTACACCAACGACAGCACAGGCTTGAGCATGATCTATGTGAACACCAACTCCCTCATCATCGACAAGGACATCGAGGTGGAGAATGGCTATATCCACACCATCGACAAGGTGCTGTCTCCCTCCACAGCCACAATCGCCGACTTGGTGGAGAACACTGACAACACCCAGATTTTCGGTCTGTTGCTGAAAGCCACAGGTTGGGATGAGAAGTTGTTGGGCTACAAAGACGAAGAATATGAGGAAGGCGACTACGCCGGTACCGCTGCCAACGACGGCCGTTTCTCCGGTTACTACCCAGAGACACGCAACACAGGCTACACCATCTTTGTGGAAACCGACTCCGTCTTCAACCACTACGGCATCACAGACATTGAGTCACTGAAACAATATCTTCAGACCAATGGCTACTACAGCGACGCCAACTTCGACGACGACTACTCCAACGAGGACAACGCTGTCAATCAGTTCGTGTCGTATCACCTGCTGCCCGAACAGCTGACTTGGAACCGCATGGTCATCTTCTCGAATGAGAAAGGCTTCAGCAACGGCAGCCCCAACGACGGCACCCAATTCCAGACCAACGTTTGGGAATACTACGAGACGATGGGCAAACAGCGCCGCAGCCTAAAGGTGACCGGTATCCGTGGCGGCAAGCGCCTGAACCGCTGCTCCACCTACAACCAGTTGAGCTACCGCGAGATCGCGGCCGACCCAGAGGGTGTGAAGATCAACCAGACCAATGGCAAGAACAAGAATTCAGCCATGAATGGTTATTACTACACCATCGAGGATCTGTTGCTCTGGAGTGACGTTGTGGCCTACAAGGTGCTCAACGAGCGCATGCGCTACGACATCTGCTCCCTGCTTCCCAAGATGATCACCAACAACTGCCGTTACAACAAGTCCAACAACTGGTTCTTCACAAAGGACTACTTCGACAACATCATCAACGTATCAGAAGAGACCTCTTTGGTATATCTGGCCAACTGCGACAATGCAGGAGGTGCGAGCGCTGGTGGCGGTTCTTGGCTGAACTACCAGACCGACGAGTTCAACATCGGTGGTATCTACGACTTCACCATGAAACTGCCTCCTGTCCCCTACACAGGAACCTACGAAATCCGCTATGGTGTGAATGCCAACGGTAACCGTGGTATGGCTCAGATCTACATCGGCAGCAATCCCAACAACCTTCCCGCAGTGGGTATTCCAATCGACCTCCGCCTGACAGGAAGTGCATTTGGATGGAAGAGTGACACAGAACTCGACGCCGACGGTATAGAGGAAAACGACAAAGCCATGCGCAACAACGACTACATGAAAGGTCCCAACTACTTCTACCCAGGCGACGGCCAATCGGGACGCGTGAGCAGCATCTGCCTGCGCCGTATCATCTACCGTGGTCAACTGGAGGCAGGCAAGACCTACTATGTCAGGTTCAAGTCCGTGCTTGAGTCGAAGAACTCCGAGTTCTTCTACGACTACCTTGAGTTTGTACCTCGCTCAGTATATAACGGCGATGTAGCTGAAGACAAGTGGTAATTAAAGACAATCAACTGATCTAAATATAATTAGGAAAATATGAAGAGATACAATCATAAATGGTTAGGCTCAACAGTTGTTGCGATGGCGGCATTTGCTTTCCTTGCTTCATGCTCCGACGACCATTTCGACATCGACCCTGAAGTCGCTGGACGTCAGACGCTTTGGGAGAGTATCAAGTCGAGGGAGAATCTGTCGCAATATGCCGACATACTGAGCAGAACCAAATATTCCAAGAACGAAAACAGCAAAACGGTGCAGAGCTACGCAGACCTGCTGAGCAACGACCAAACGTTCACCATTTGGGCTCCTCTGAACGGCACCTTCGACTACGACTACTACAGCAACCTGCTCAGTACAGGCAAGCAAGAGGATGCCTTCAAAGTGGAGAAAGAGCTGATCCGCAACAACATGACGCGATTCAGCCACGTGATGACAGGTGGTGAGCAATTGGAGTTGGACTTGTTCAACAGCAAGACCGCAGTGTTTGACTGCAGCAAAGGAACGATCAAGAACCAAACCATCGTGACCCCCAACATTGGCGCCACCAACGGTGTGCTTCATATCATCGACGGCCCAGTGGAATATCAGCCCAATGTATATGAGTACATGGCTACACGCAGTGACCTCGACTCCCTCAACACCTACATCAAGGCCTACGAGAAGTATGAGTTTGATGAAAGCTCAAGCACACAAGGTCCAACTGTAGAGGGTCAAATCACCTGGGTGGACTCAGTCACCTATCTCTCCAACGCTTACCTCTACGGAACGCTTCGCGCTTTTCTCAACCGCGAGGACAGCCTCTATGCCATGATCATGCCTACCAACAAGGCATGGAGCGAGGCACTGGAAAGAACCAAAAAGTTCTACAACTACAAGAGCAGTTATGTGCAGACAGTGGTGAAGGTGGATGCAGACGGCAATGAGAACACAACATCCGTGACCACCACCCTCTCAGACGAAGTGCGCGACTCTATGACCAACCTCTATTCCAAGAACGCCATCATCGGTGACTATGTCTTCAACGCCCGTTACCAGCACGGACACACCTACGAGGACTTCAACAAAGCAGGTGCTTGCGACTCTCTGGTCAACACCATCAACCGTGTGTTCTACGATCCGACAAGCGCTTCGCTCTTCGACGGTCAGGAACCCATAGAGGTAAGTAACGGTTATGTGTATGTTGTGGATAACTTCAACCTCAAAGCCGAGGACGGTTGGGGCGAGCCATTGGAATACCAAGCCGAGAACTTCAATTTCCAGGACAGCTACACTGGATGCACCCCTACAGAGCTCAGCCTCAAAAGAGAGCTGTATGTGGAAGACTCGTTGGGCAATGAAGTAGATTCCATCGTTGAGGTCAAACTGCTCCGCACCATGCAGACCTCATCGGCTGCCAACCCCTCCATCACGTTCAAAATCCCCAACACCCTCTCCTGCAAGTACGATATCTACGTGCTGATGGCATACAACCTGGAAGCCAATCTTCCCAACAAGTTCAGGGCGCAGATTTCCTATCACACAGCCGAGGAGAACAAATCGTCGATGGAGAACCAGAACCTGACAGTCCCCGAGGGAACAACAGGAGAAGGCCGTGACTTCGAAAACCGTCCTCCACGCATTGAAAACGGACAGTTGGTCTATGTCGATAGCATTCTGGTGGCCAAGGACTTTGAGTTCCCCGTTTGCTACTATGGTCTGAACGATGCCTACGCCACACTTCGACTCAACAGCTACGTGACTTCACGTCAGACGAGCCAGTACAGCCGTGAGATGTGGATCGACCAGATAGTCCTGAAAGCCAAGGAAGAAGAATAATGTTCTTGATAACACTTTAACAGCGATATACAATGAAAAAGAATATATTTATGACTATCCAGCAGTGCGTGCTCAGGTTCGGTATAGGACTGATGATGTTTTCAGGAGCATCTGTGATGATGGCCCAAGACATAGACGATGACGAATCCTCTGAATACACTGAGAACGAGGACAGCATCGCCCTTGCCAAACGTCGCGCTGCCAAGAAGAAGGCAGAGCCTACTTACGAGATGAAGACGGTGAGCGGAACAGTGGTTGACGCAGCCACCAAGCAACCCGTTGACGGAGCTCGAGTACAGGCCTACAACAACAACCGCTACTCCGTGATGACCAACGAAAATGGAGAGTACAGCATCCAAGTCCCCGTATTCGTGACATCGCTCTACGTAGCTGTCCCAGGTTATAATGACGTGCAAGTGCCAACCCTTGAAGGCAATGCGCCAACCGCCTACTTATACAGCAGCAGACTGAACGGCCAGTACAAGCCAACTACTGGAATCACATCTGAGCGCACCGCCATCATAGACCTTTCAAGTTCCATCTCGGTGGATGGTGAAATAGAAAGCCAGCTGGCCGGTGACATCCACACCATCAATCGTTCCGGCATCAAGGGACAAGGTGCAGCCATGTTCATCCGTGGTCTGAATTCCTTGAATGCCAACGCCCAGCCCCTGGTGGTGCTCGACGGTATGTTCATGGACACGCAGACTGACCGCAATTCCATCCACGATGGATTCTTCAACAATATCCTTGCAGGTATCGATCCCGAGGACATTGAAAGCGTACAGGTGCTGAAGAACGCCACAGCACTCTATGGAACACGTGGTGCCAACGGTGTGGTACTGATCAACACCAAGCGCGGCAAGAGTATGGCCACCCGCATCAACGTGTCGGTCTATGGTGGTTTTGAGACCGCACCCAGCACGACCAAGATGATGAACGGCAACCAGTATAAGAACTACGTCAGCGAGTTGATCGGTACCACTGAGTACGGATTGGAGCACAGCACAGCCGGCTACTCCATCCCGTTCTTGAACGACAACCCCGACTATTATTGGTACCCCATGTACCACAACAACACCGACTGGTCGGAAGACCTCTACCGCACCGCCTTCACCCAAAACTACAAGGTGAATGTGCAGGGAGGAGACGACGTGGCCATGTACAACCTGTCGCTTGGATACTCCAATGCCCAGTCCACAGCGAAAGAAAACGGCTTCGACCGTCTGAACATCCGTTTCAACACCGACATCAAGCTGGTGAAGAACGTCAGCACGCAGCTCGACGTGGCCTACAGCCGCATGAGCTACAATCTGCGCGACAACGGATGGGCCGAGGACTATTCATCGAGCACCATCACATCGCCCAACGTACTGGGTCTGATCCAGTCGCCCTTCCTCAGCAAATATGGCTACTACACCGGCGAGGACGGCAAACTGCACCAGTCGAGTGTCTATGCAGGCAAGACCATCGACGAGAACTACCCATTTGGCTTCGCATCGGCTTACGGCACCAACACTGCACTTGCCAACCCATACTGGATTCTGGAAAACGGTGACGGTGACAACAAGAACACCCAGGAGGTGACACAGTTCAACCTCAACGTCATGCCCAAGTGGGAGATCAGCAAGAACTGGACATTGACCAATCGCTTTGCCTATCAGCTCAACCGCCACAACGAGAAGAGCTATCTTCCAAAAGCAGGTACTCCTAAATACGCTTTGGAGGGTCTTGGCGACGTGATCAGCCGCACAAGAAGTCTCTTCGGCAAGGAAACATCGCTTTACGAAGACCTGAGAATCACATGGAAAAAACGCTTCGGAGCCCACGACTTCAATGTGTTCGGTGGCTTCCGATTCACCTCCAATTCATTCTCCGACAACTACACAACCAAGTACAACTCCGGTAACGACAAGATGCCAGAGTCGGGTAATGAGTTCCGTTCTCTCAACGGTAGCGACGACGAGTGGCGCAATATCGCCTACTACCTCAATGGCAACTACAACTACATGGAGAAATACTATATAGAAGCCACGATGACCGCTGAGACAAGCTCACGATTCGGTTTGGAAACCGATGGCGGAATGAAACTCTTCGGAGTGAACTGGGGTCTGTTCCCCTCCATCCAGGCAGGATGGGTGATCACCAACGAGCCTTGGATGAAGACCAACGAGATGGTCAACTACCTGAAGCTGAGCGCAGGCTACGACATCAGCGGTAATGACAATATCGGATATTCGCTCAGCCGCACTTATTTCCAGGCCATTCCTTTCATGTACAACGCCATCGCACTCAGACTGGTGAACATTGAGAACCCAAAGATCCAGTGGGAAACCACACGCAGATGGAACATCGGCCTTGAAGGCTCCTTCTTCAAGGACCGCGTTCAACTGGGCGCTGAGGTCTATTTCAGCAATACCAGCAACCTGCTGACGATGAAGTCTCTGAACTACATGGCAGGCTTAGGTGAATACTGGACCAACGACGGCAAACTGCGCAACTCAGGTATTGATGTTCACGCCAACGTCGTGCTCCTGAACCTCAAAGACTTCTCTTGGCAGATTGGAGCATCCATGGGACACTACAAGAACAAAATCGTTGATCTTCCAGAAGACAACTACACCACCAAGATCTACGGTGGCGAGATCCTGACCAGCAAGGACAACCCCGCAGGTCTGTTCTACGGCTACAAGACCGCTGGCGTGTTTGCCAACGACCATGAGGCCTCGACCGCTCACAACGGCAACGACTATCTGAAATATCCTACCGGCATCGAGCTTCGTCCTTACACCAACTTCCGCGCAGGCGACGTTCATTTCCTTGACCAGGATGGCAACGGCATCATCAACGACAACGACAAGACAGTCATCGGCGACCCCAACCCCGATATCTACGGTTCAGTTTATACCAACTTCACCTACAAGAAGTGGAGCCTCGACTTCAACTTCAAGTATTCAGTTGGCAACGACATCTACAACTATCAGCGTTCTCGTCTGGAAGGAGTGAACACCTTCTACAACCAGACTCAGGCCGCAGTGAACCGTTGGACAGCCGACAACCAGCGCACAGACATCCCAAGAGCTTGCACTACAACAAGCGATTACTGGGTGAACAACGAACGCTTCTCTGACCGCTGGATAGAAGATGGCAGCTACTTCAAGCTGAAGAAAGTGCGCCTGTCTTACCAGACTCCACTCAACCTGAGCTGGATTCAGGGAATCACCGTTTGGGCAGAGGCCAACAACCTCTTCACCATATCGAAGTACACAGGCAGTGACCCAGAATTCTCATGTGGCAATGGTGTGCTCTACCAAGGCATCGACGCCGGACTGCTTCCCTCGAACCGCAATTTCAACATCGGTGTGAGAATCAACTTGTAATCACTCATTCCTACAACCAAGAAAGAAGTATAATATGAAAAAGATATCAATCATCAGTTTGCTGTCTGTATCGCTTGTCGGAGGTCTGACCACCACCTCTTGTGAGGACATGATGACCATCGACACAGAACTCAACAGCTACACATCAGCCAATGATACCTTGTACTCTTACTGGGGCATCTTGAAATGTGTGCAAGATGTGGCAGAGCGCCAGGTCATCCTTGGAGAGCTTCGTGGCGACCTTGTAAGCACCACTGACAATGTGACCGACACACTTTACGCCATCGCCAACTTCAACAAGCCCGAGGACGGCTCGTGCAGCATGCTGAAGGTGAGCGACTACTACAACGTGATCAACAACTGCAACCTCTACATTGCCAATGCCGACACCTCTTTGGTGAAGAGCAACAAGAAGTACATGATTCCCGAGTACGCCCTGGTGCAGTCGATTCGCGCTTGGGCATACCTGCAGCTGGTCAAGAACTATGGCGAAGTGCCATTCATCACCGCTCCTATCAACTCACTTGATGTGATTGACAATTTCGACTACAATAACAACCTTGTCAACAAGGACAATCTGATCGACAAGTTCATCGAAGTGGGTCTTGACAAGTTCGTGGATACAGAATACCCATACTACCGAACTTACAACAGCGGAAGCAGTATTTCTGCATCACTGAGCTTTATCCCTATACGCCTTGTTCTGGGTGACATGTACCTGCTGAGAGGCGCAAGCAAGGACGACTACCGCGCAGCAGCCCAGTACTACTACGACTACCTGAAAAACAACACCGGTAACGTGACAAGTCAGTATGTGCAGTGGAACACTTCCCGTATATCATCTACAGGATATACATCCGTCCAGTATGGTAGTTGGGGCAACTGGGGCAGCACCTATACTGCTGGTGGAGCCAACAACGATGTGATCGCTTCCATCCCCTCAGCCTCCAACAAGCAGTATGGCACAATGCTCATGCGTGTAGCCGACATCTATGGTTTCACCCCATCATCAAGCCAAAGCACCAATATCAGCGAGGATGATAGCGGCAACGAAGTGGTGACATCATCAGGAGCTATCTCTGTGAGCCTGAACCGAAAGCCACAGACCACACCTTCAGCCGCATACACCACACTGAACCGTGTTCAGAACTATGTGCACTACGACCTGAGCACATCCACTCCGCGCCGCACGGACTATCCAGTGGGTGATGCACGCTATGAAGGCTCAGTATTGGAAACGACTTATGAAGGCGATCCATACGTGTATTGTGCAAAAGCCTCGAAAGCAAACCAGTTCTACTACACCATTCCCATCTACCGCAAAAGCCTTATCTGGCTGCGCCTGGCCGAGGCCATCAACCGCGCCGGATTCCCACAGTATGCTTTCGGTATCCTGAAGGACGGTTTGAGCCAGGACAACATGCCTCAGATGGACACAAGGCGTGAGATCAACATCCGCATGACCGAAGATGGCGACACCGTATTCACTGAAGATGGAGCTACCATCAACGACACTACTTACGTTCGCTATGTGAAGACCAATGCCCGCGGTGCACTCTACTATGTGGATAGCCTTGAGGTGCAGAACTTCTTCCTTCCATTCACCGAAACCGTATGGCAGGACAACTTCGGTATCCACGCCCGTGGTTGCGGCTATGGCAACTGGACATCAGTAGATTACGTGACCACCAACCTCACGGGCTACAACGACTCTACCGTCTATACTTACGACCGCATGCTTGCTCAGCAGGGTGTAGATGTAGCCACAGCGTCGGAGGCCGACATCATCAATGCCGTAGAGAACATCATCGTGGACGAGTTGGCCCTGGAGACTGCTTTCGAGGGCAACCGATTCACAGACTTGGTGAGAATCGCAGAGCATAAGAACGCATCGGGTTACAAAGGTACGGAATGGCTGGCAGGAAAGGTTGCAGACAGAAACATCTATTACAACCCCACCACCGACCTCACCACAGGAGAACGCGATGCCTCACTCTACACAAAACTGCTCGACACTTCAAATTGGTACTTCACCCTGCCAAAATGGACAACTAACAAGTAGTGACAGAAATCGCTAATGATACGAGAATCCCGCATGGCTTTGATGCCCATGCGGGATTCTTATTTTTGCCGTTGCAATGTAGGGATGCGACATACGCGTAAGAAAAAGAAGTAGCGGACGCGACACGTCGCGTCCCTACAGCAAAACCATCAACAAACGGAAGAAAAATGCATGAACGAGGAGTAAAAATGCAAAAAAAATGGTCTAAATTGTCTCAAAAACACTTATTTTCGTAAGTTTTTGTAAATATTTTGTTTGAAGATGTTGGAGAAACGAAAAAATGACTAAATTTGCAGTCGATTAACACAAAATTTAAAACAGGTTAATATGAAAAAGATTATCTTAAGTGCAATGATGTGTGTAGCCACTCTTGGCGCAAGTGCCCAGAACGCTACAGTCAACAGCAAGTTCGGCGACAACTGGTTCATCGGCATCGGTGGTGGTGTTTATGAGCCCACAGTAGGTCAGTCTGTATTCGCAGACATGCGCCCTGAGGTGAACTTCGAGTTGGGTCGTTACTTCACTCCCGCTTTTGGTATGCGTGCGAACTTAATCGCCGGTATCAACACCAACAACGCAATTGGCAACCGCAAGACCCACCTGCCTTGGTACGGTCAGCAGAAGACAGCCATCGACTTCACAAACGTAAGCCTCGACGCTCTCTTTAACCTCAACAACATGTTTGGTGGTTACAACGGACAGCCACGTCCATTCGAGGTAGTGGCAGCAGCAGGTTTCGGCTGGGGCCACAACTACAGCATTGTAGATAACTACGTGACTTCAAAGTTCGAGCTCGACTTCAACTTCAATGTATCTGAGGCAGTTCAAATCGGTATCAAGCCCGCTATCACTTACAACTTCCAGGACAACAAGCAGGACCTGAGCGTCAACAGTTCTTACCTGTCACTCAGCGCTGGTGTAGTTTATAAGTTCGGCAACAGCAACGGCACTCACAACTTCAAGCTCTGCGACAAGAAGTACACTCAGTCTGAGATGGATGAGCTCAACGCTCGCATCAACGCTCTTCGCAACGACTATGAGGGTCGTCTGGCCGGTCTGAACAAGACTATCAAGGACCTCCAGGACGCTCTTGCAGCAGAGAAGGCTAAGGACAAGACTGTCATCGTCAACAAGACTACTACTCAGCTCGCTCCAGTAGTGATCTTCGACAAGGGCAAGAGCAACATCAACAGCACTCAGCAGCCCAGCGTGAAGATGATCGCCACTTATATGAAGAACCACCCAACAAGCAAGGTGAACATCAAGGGTTATGCTTCTCCAGAGGGCAACCTCGAGCTGAACCAGAAGCTGTCTAACGCTCGTGCAGACGCTGTTTACAACATGCTTGTGAAGACTTACAAGATTGATCCGGCTCGTCTGACTAAGGAAGGCCTTGGCCCAACGTCTGAGGTATTCGACGAGAACGACTGGAACCGCGTATGTATCTTCATCGAGGAGAGCAAATAATCAATCTCTGAAAACTACTAAACATTCATAACCGAAAGGTGCGTCAAAAAAGACTGGCGCACCTTTCCTTGTCTTTAAGCAAATCCCCTCGCCTATACACCCTCAATAAACCATAACCAATAAACCATAACGCTTCAATAACCAATAAACCAAAACCCTTCAATAACCAATAACCCATGAGACCTCTACTGCTTTGCGCACTCTTTTTTATCACTCTGTCCTCTCAGGCCCAGCATATCACTCCCCTCAAGCAGCACAAGCTGAATAAAGTGGACGTACCGCCTTCCAATTACAGTGGTATTTGTAGGGTTTCTGATGTCACCTACGCTTTGGTCAGCGATCAGGAATCAGAGGATGGTTTCTACCTGATGGACATCCACATGGACTTGAAGTCAGGCAAGCTGAAGAGAGTGCACCGCAAGGGTTATTTCTCATCCCCAGCCAAAAGCAAAGACCGCCAGGGAATGAGCGAACGTGATTTGGAAGGCATTGCCTACGTCGATCAGACCAACAGTATGTTTCTTGGTGGCGAAGGCGACGAGGAAATACTGGAATACGACATCAACGGGATGGCAACAGGCAGAAAACTCAATATGCCCTCATGCTTCAGCGTCAATAATATCCGTCCAAACTTAGGTATTGAGTCGTTGAGCTACAATCAGCAGACCCATCTTTTCTGGACCACTACCGAGAGTACCTTGAAAAGTGATGGTCCAACGGCCGACAAGAACCATCCAAATGTTCGCAACCGCCTGCGCATCCAGAGTTTTGGCGACGACCTGAATCCAAAAGCGCAATACGCCTACATGATGGAGTTGCCCTTGGCAGCGTCATCAGGCAAGCAACCCAGTTACTTGCTTCATGGAGTATCAGATGTCTGTGCCTTGGACGACGGACGACTCATCGTGATGGAACGCGAAATCTACACCTCCAGAAAAAGACTGAACAACTACGTGAATATCCGGTTGTTCATCGTCAATCCTAAAGCATCACGTGCTGTCGATGCCAACACTCCCCTATTCCATCAAGCCGACGACATGTTCATGCAAAAGAAGGAACTCTACAGTTTCAAGACCAAGGCCAACCTCAGCCGCAGAAACCTCGCCAACTATGAAGGGATATGCCTGGGACCACGACTGAATGACGGGCGCCAGACTCTCCTGCTCATCAACGACACACAGGATGGCATGACCCGACATGGCATCCGACTGAAAGAATACATCAAGGTCCTGATCATTGAATAAAGCATCATGTCATGCATCTCTATATGACAAATTAGAAATCAATTGTCTGTAGGGACGCGACGTGTCGCGTCCGAATTATAGCGGACACGTCGCGTCCCCACGAATTGCATTTTTTAATAAGCAATGTGAAATGTGGACAAGTATATGTTAATTTTAGCAAATTAGTTTGCACGCATGAATAAAAGGAAATATTTTTGCATCAACATTTTAATGGATAAAAAGATGAAGAAAACAATTATTCTACTGTTTGTGGCTTTGCTGACCTATACAGGTGCACAAGCTCAGTCGCTCTATAAGACTGTATTTGAACATTCGTCAGCCATCGTCAACGACCCCAAATCAAGTGACGAGCAGGTTGAGGTGAACCAGTTCAAGGTGACTGCACTCAACTACATCAGCAACTATCTGCAAAAGCACAACACCGTCAAGGACGAATACTTCTACGACTCGCAGGCCGTGAACCTGTCGTCGTTTATCACCGACTTCTACGACAACTACCTCAAGGCTCGCGCCATCTCTACCGAGAAGCGCAACGCTGTGTTGAATTGCTATCGTCAGGCCTCCCTGAACCACAAACTCTTCAACGATTCGGACAAGGAGACCGTGAACTGCTACATCGACGAAAAGTCGAGCCTCACTCCTTTCTGCCTCGACACCGACTGGAACGCCGCCTATGAGGAGGCAACGATGAACGTGAAGAAAATATT
>CAMOWU010000042.1 GCA_946628545.1 uncultured Bacteroides sp.
ACTGATTCATCATGCTTATTTTGCGACACTTTAAGCATTTTTTCGACCGTATCGACCCCACTGGAGTGATCTATTGTTACCTTCATTTCATGGAAGGGCTTGCCTGGTGTTTTTTTCTCGCCTGGTGCATATCCTCTTGCACCCGTACGGTCTATCAGGATCGTGAGGTGGTGCGACATGACAGCATCTACATCACCGCGCTGAGCGTTGACACCATCCTCCAACGTGACAGCGTGCATGTGCTGGAGAGAGGCGACACGGTGAGGATAACAGAGTTCAAGTACATCTACAAGTTTCGTGAGAGGGTGGACACTTCATACATCTCAGTCAGTGATACAGTGACCAAGACGGAGACCTTGACAAAGGTGGAGCGGAAAGTGGACTTCCTGTCCATTGTAGGAGCTTTCTCCATCGCCTTTGTTATCGGCTTTCTCGCAAAGCCCATATACAGGTTGATTCACCATTAGTTTTTCATGTTTAGGATCATGCCGTTTTTCCTCATAAGAAAGAATGGCGAAAGAAGGGAAAAATCAGAAGTGGGTAGCCTAATACCCACTTCGCCGAAAATAGCATTTTCGACCGAGTGTTGGCGACCCCTCCTGAGGTGCGAGCACGAGGTTATTTCAGTTTCATTTTTCATGCCTTTGTCCACCAGTAAGGGTTGAGTTGCCGTTTCTATATTTTAAGGACGGCAATAAATGTGAAAGTCCGTGTTGTCGTTAAATATCTATCTACATCCTTCGAGGTTTGCGCTTGCGCCTTCTGAGAGTGGATGATTTTCCCCATGACGAAGAAACGAAATGGGGGGGAATCGAGAAGTGCGTAGCCTAATACGCAGTTGGACTTTGCGCCAACTAGCATAATCACTCAATGCCTTGTGCTTTGATGATGCACTGGTTGATGTAGTCTGCCTTGGAGCCTTCAATCTTGGATAGGATGTCGTGCACTTCTTGAGTGGCGCGGAAACCATAGTAATGAACTCCCTTGCGTTTGCGCCCGGCACCTTCACGAGCACCACCGCGCTGTTTTTTCTCAATTTCTACATGCAATTCCATAAAGTTTGACTAATTTTGCAAATGAAAAGCCGAAAGGGGAGGTTTCCCTCCCCGAGGTTGAATTTGAAAGAATAAATTAGAGCTCCACCTCGAACTTGATTTTCAATTTCCAAATCCTCACTGAAATTGTCAGTTTCATAGGTTTTCGGCTTTTCGTTTTTCCTACTCTTTTCAAGGTTTTTGGAATCCCTTATGTAACCAACTCTTTGATTACAATACAAAGTTAGCGCTTTTATTTGAAATACGCAAACAAAATCAAACTTTTTCGGTTTTTGTGCATTTTTTGTTGCGATTTTGTTGCTTTCTTAAATTTCGAATTGGAATAATAATCTAATAATCAGTTGTATATGGTAATAATTCTATTTTCTGGAAGGGAAAATAATGATTGCATCATAGAGAATTTGAGGGGTGGCAGAACTGGTTCTGCCACCCCTCAATCGTTTTTATTCAGTAGCTGTTGGTAAGGAAGTTGAGGATTGGACGTTCCTTTTTGGGGCTGTCCAATGGCTATCCGTAGATGATGTCAACCCATTTCTTGGGGAGGAACTTGACGACCAGGAAATAGAGGACTATGCAGAAGAGGACTGTCAGTGAGAAGTCGATCAGCGTGCCTCGGCGCAGATGGAAGTCGAAGAGTAGCAGGAAGGGAAACTGCCCCAAGTAGATGGCTGTGCTGAGTTTGCGGATGTGCAAGGAATGCGGTGCAAGCCACTTCATTTCCAGACGACTGGTGATGAGGAAGATCAGGCTGACGACTAAGGGATGGGAGATGGGGCAGCTGAACCACTGAAACTGATAGCGGAATAAGACCATGGAAGGCACGAGTGCCACCCAGAGCCATTTTGTGGAGATGTTGATCTTGTGCTTGGCGAAGAAATACCCTAATCCCATGAATATCAATCCCATATTGAGGAAGTTGCGGGTGCTGCCGAAGAACAGGTAGATAGGGAATAGGACATCACCAGGATGGGGTTTGTGTATATAATGCTTGTTGTCATAGATAAGTCCGACCACCCACATCACGATGGCCAGGACATAGAAGAGACGCTCGCAGTGTTTGCGTTCGGCGAAGTAGATGATGGCTGCTACATACATCAACGACAGGATGAACCAGTAGATGCCCAGGCAACCGGAGAAGAGGAACATACGTACAAGATAGACCAGCCGAAGTGGGGTGGAGTAGTCGGGATGTCCTGCCTCAATGCATTTCCATGATATGGGCAGCGTGACAATAGACCAGAAGACATACATCTTGAACACCCTGAGGAAATACCTCCGGAAATAGGTCCATGGGTCGCTGGCATTTCTTTGCAGTCCTTTGGTGAAGAAGAATCCAGAGGCGATGAAGAAATAGGGAACAGCGATATTGGGAAGCCAGAAGATGAGCCAGGTGGCGAGGAATGGACGGTGGTGATGATAGGTGATGTCTTGGCAGTTGCAGTGCATGAGCACAATCAGCAGTGCGCAGACGAGTTTGAAGAAGTCCACACCATAGTAGATTTTTTTCTTTTCTTTTGTGATAGCCGTATCCATAAGAGAATGCTATGATTAATGTAAATACTGTCTGAATCTCTCCAGCAGGGTTTGTTTTTGTTCCTCGGATAGATTCGTCAGTTCTTCGGAGGCCAGTATGGCATTGAATGCTTGCTCTGCCTTTGTTCGCATTTGTGCTTTGCCCACCTTGATGCCAGCAGATAGTTCTCCTTTTGGCAATAAACTGCGGTTGAAATTTCCGTCACTCATTCTTTTCTTGTCTTTTAGTGCGTTAGTAGTCGATTTTGTTGCCTCTTGTTTGTGATGCACCACTGACGGCATCCACTGCCGGTCTGTTTTTCTCCTTGCTCATGGGGTGGGTGAGTGCCGATCCGGCATAGATGGCTGGTATGGCATCAGTGCGGGCGGTGTTCTGCAGTTCCTCTTTGGTAGGTGCCACGGGCTCCACCATCCATTCCGGCACGTTGTAGGATCGGAAAAGCTGGTCGTTGTAGGTGGGGCGTCGCTGAGGCAGCATGAAGGGGCGGTGCATCTTGCCTTCTTTGTCGAAGTAGGCGAAATAGAGTCGTGTGTAGTTGCCGTCGTAGCGCCTTGAGGTGAACATGATCCATCGTCCGTTTGATGACCAGGAGTGGTATGATGCCTGCTGGTCGTCTATTTGCGTGAAGGGTGTGTTGCCGTCGCTTGCAATGCTGTCGCAGTGCATGAGGCAGAGTCGTGAAGAGTGGTGCCAGACGTGGAATTGCCCGTAGTCGCCGAGTGTGAAGAGCAGGTACTTGCCATCGGGCGATATGCGTGGCAATGACACGCTTTTATGGAGAGCCGCAGCATTGAGCACAGTCTGTTTGTCGCCAAACTTCATGGTCTGTGTGTTGTATGGTCGGGCGTAAAGATTGTAGCGTAGGGAGTCGTAGCAGTTGTCGAGTTCATTGTCGATATCATCGGTTTGTTGCTCATAGTGTGCAGCGCAGAAATAGAGTGTGTTTCCATCAGGGTTCCATGCTGGGAAGGTTTCGTACTCGTCGGGATCGCAGTCGATGTCAAATACCTTGTTGGATGGGATGTCGAAGAGTATGAGGTCGCTGCCGTAGTCGATGACTTCCACTTTCTGTGTATCGCGTGTGTGGAAGACCTGTCCTGTGGAATTAACGGAATAGGCGATGAGGGGCATTGTGGGGTGCCATGCCGGATAGACACCGGCAGAGAGTGTGCTGTCGGTCTTGAGGTTGATCTTACGTCGGTTTTGTCCGTCGATGATGAGTGTGCCTCCCTGGTTTTGTCGCAGGTGCATTTGCATTCTTCCCTTGCGGTTGTAGTCTTGGTAGGCATGGCAGTTGACACACTGCCCTGTGGCGGCATCGACGCTGAAAGGCCGGTTATCGTAGATGACCTTCTCCTCGAAGTCGGTCATGTGGCGCTGACAGATGTAGATATCCTCATAATCCACGTAGGAAGGCTGTATGAGTCGGTAGGAGATGTATGGATCCACTTCTTCTTCTGCCACAGGGTTCTTCAGTGGGGGGTATTGCGTCCATGTTCCATTGTTTTTCACAAAGATTGTGGTGTAGATGGTATCGCCTTTGGCGCCTTGCAGTAGCGTGCGCCACTGTTTGAGGTCGATGTCCGTTTCCTTCCCTTCGACCACTATTCCGTCGGCATCCGCCTTTGTGTGGATGTGTGTGATGAAAGCCTCCCCTGAGGTGTCGATTCGCAGGTTCATGGGTGCGATATTGGGTGGCAGTGTGGCGCCGTTGTTGTCGGGAAAGACGTTCGGCACCTCTTGTGTCTGCACAGCTTCTTTGGGCAGTTCGGTGGTGCATGATGCCATAAGGAAGAGTATGGCTATGAGATACAGATAGTGTCGCATGTCGCTTAGTTGGTTTTGAGTCCGGTGGTGAAGAAGTAGTAGAACCAGTAGGTGTTGCCGTAGAGTGGTCGTAGCCTGTTGGCGTTGTACTCGTCGCCATATTGGCTGTTGCTGTTGGCCTCGTTGATGAGGTTGTCGAAACGGTTCTTGATCTCAGGGTCGATATTGACTTGGCTCAGGTCCACATTGCCTTGAAGTGTAGCGAAAAGCAGTGCCGCCTCTTGGTAATGTCGTGGTATGTGGTTGGCGTTCTCGTGTTTCCAAACGGGTAGCATCTTGATGAACAATGGCCAGAAGTCCTTGATGTCCTTGAGTATGAGTGCGCAGTCGAGCGATAGAGTGACCATCTGCCTTGTGCCTCCCTGCATGGTGGCGTAGCTCTGCAGCAGGTATGCTTCCACGTGTCCACCGTCTCCGTCGAGGATGTTGGTGTATTCCAGCAGGGGTTCTATGGCCTTTCGTTCGGCTTCATAGGTTTGTTTGGGGTCGATATGGTAGAATGGATGTGTGTTGAGTTGCCGCGCGTATTTCTCAGCCAGTTTCTCTTCGCCGTTGAGTTGGGAACAACGGAGCATGTAGTCGATGTAGTGTGGTCGAAGTCCGTATTCCACCATGTCTTCCATGCACCATCGGTAGGCATAGTTGGGTTTGCCTAAGTAGTAGTAGAGTTGCGGTCCGGCAATCAGGCGGAGATACTGGTTGACGGATTTAGCCGCGTATTCTGTGTCGCCGTCGGGATAGTTGTAGAGGCTTTCGCCCGACAGTCCCAGTTTGTAGAGCGCCAGTCGTGTGTAGCACACCTGGATGCGCGTTGGTGCAAGGTCGCTTTTCTGTGCAGATGCGATGTCGAGCACTTTCTGCCAGTCGGCTTGGCTGACTGCGTGTTTCATTCGGAGGATGTTGCGATAGTTCTCGTCCTTGAAAGTGCGCTGGTAGGTGTACCAGCCCATCAGGACCATGATCAGAACCGAAACGCTGAATCCCAGAATCGTACCATCTCCTTTTTTCTGTTTAATATTCGCTTTTTTCCCTTTGTTGTTGGCCGTTTTCTCCTT
Organism: uncultured Bacteroides sp.; assembly: GCA_946628545.1. GTDB lineage: Bacteria > Bacteroidota > Bacteroidia > Bacteroidales > Bacteroidaceae > RUG11857. The sequence goes on from CAMOWU010000042.1 coordinate 5,472, forward strand.
GGTGGCATTTTTCTTCTCTGTCTTGGGCTTTTTCCAGAAGACGTGGCTGATGACAGCCAAGATGCCCACGGCCACTAAGGCGATGATCAGGATATTGAATTCGGTGCCTGATTCCTTGAAGGTGTAAAGTTCGTAGCCCCGACAGGTGAAGTTGCCGAGTAGCCAGAGTGATGGCAGGTAGCAGAGTGGAGCCCATGTCCATTTGAGTCTGAGCAGCGCTTGCAAGAGTATGGCGAGCGTTGTCAGCAAGATGGTGAGCAATGCAGCCCCCAGAAAGGGGTTGGTCATGCAGGCGCAGATGGCCGCCGAGCACCATGTGGCTGCCCCCCATACGCCTTGGCCCATCAGTTGTGAAGTGTAAGTGGATGTGAGGTAGAAGGGAGTCATGCCAGCCACCTCTTCGAGGTATTCGCTTCGCAGTCCGAGTAGTATCCACAGGCAGAAGGCGATGAACAGCAAGGGTGGTAGGAGCCGATATAGCAAGGAGGATTTTTTCTTCATTTGACGAAAGCGGACGTTGTGGTTTGTTTTTAATCGGCAAATATATGAAAAAAACCTGATTTTTCTGTGATAAAGTGCCAGAATTTTCCATTTAGGCTCTTTGTTGCTTTCCTGCGCTGGAGTCTCACTGTTAGGGGAATCTCGTTGACTTTACCATAGTCATACTTTTGCCGTGACCAAGCTGAGGATGCTTTGTCCCATCATTTGGGGCATACAGCATGGTTTTGTGCCAAAAGGTTTGGTTTTATGGGGCTTTTGACTTATCTTTGCTAAGTTTATTTGCATTTGATCATTCAAAGTTGAAAGATGAAAACGTCTAAAACACTCTTTTCCTTGCTTGTGACGCTCCTTGCAGGAACAACTGCCATACATGCACAAAATTATCCGCCGGCGAAGACTGACGTTCGGATTGAGCAGACCAGTCTTCCCATCGTATTCATCAACACCATGGGGCAGAGCATCAACCGCGACCTGAGAATCTCGGCTCGGATGACGATTGTGGCCAATGCCGATGGAGTGAACTATGCCGACACCGTGGCACACCCTCATCAGCGCACCGACTATCAGGGTTATGTGGGTCTCAGGCATAGGGGGAACTCTTCCTTCAGCTATTCCGACAAAAAGCCCTATTCCATCAAACTGATTACCGACAGCTACGAGAATGGCGGCAAGAAGCGGAAGGCTGCCCTCTTGGGCATGGGCGAGGATGACGACTGGGCGTTGTTGGCTCCCTACAACGACCGTAGCATGATACGCAATGCCCTTTCGATGGAATTGGCCGCAGGCTATCTGGAGTACGTGCCCAAGACCAGGTTCTGCGAATTGATTCTCGACGGGGTCTATTATGGTGTGCATAGCCTGACGGAAAGGGTGCGGCGTGGGTCTGGCAGGCTTGATCTCAAGAAGCCAGGCTACGAGGGAGACGATTTGACAGGCGGATATATTGTCTGTATCGACCGCAACGATGAACCTGTGGTGCATGAAAGTCAGTATCACCCCACCAATTCAGCCGGTGAGGTATTCAGCCAAACCATTTTCATGCAATACAGCGATCCTTCGTACGACGAGATTACCGAGGCGCAACGCAACTACATCGATAGTCGTTTCGATGCCTTTGAAGACGCGCTGGCCGCCGGCAATTTTGAGGATGAAAACGAGGGGTACCGGAAATATATCGATGTCAGTTCGTTCATCGACTACCAGCTATCGACAGAGATATCCAACAATATCGACGGCTATCGGCTGAGCACCTACCTCTATAAATACCGCGATAGTGTGGACCCTCGTTTCAAGATGACCCTTTGGGACATGGACATCGCCTGGGGGCTGGCTGAATACGAGAACATACATACCGGGCACATGCCCGACGTATGGACCTACAAGAACAACGATGCCGGACTTGGCACGAAGATGCCTTTCTGGTTTGACCGACTGATGCAAGACCCCGCTTACGTGGAGCAGCTGAAAGCACGCTATGCCGAATACCGAACAGGGAGATATGCAGATGTGCCAAGTGTGGTTGATTCACTGACTCATCTGCTCATTTCCTCAGGAGCCGTGGAGCGCGAGTTCGAGGCTTGGCCCCGATGGGGTCAGAAGATCTTCAACAACTGGCTTCTGGCCAATTCCTACGACGAGGAGATCAGTTATCTCAAGGACTACATCACAGCCCGCATCGCTTGGCTCGACCAGCAGTTGGACTTCAATCCACAGGCTACTGCCATACACCTCTCACACGCTGAGGCATCGCCAGCCATCTACTCCGCAGGTGGTGTCAGGCTCAACCGGCTGCAGCCAGGCTTGAACATCATCCGCCAGAGCGATGGCACCGTCAGGAAGGTATTTGTCAAACCGTGACCATAGTTGTGGTCCCAAACAAAGTGATGTTGATGAAGAAAACGACAGCTAAGGATATCATCAGATATATGGAGTCGCAGAAGAATGATGAGCAGCGACAGGTGCTCATGCGATTTTTCAAGACGGCTAAGGGGGAGTATGGCTATGGCGATGAGTTCTTGGGCTTGAAAGTGCCTCAGACACGAGAGGTCGTGAGGCACGTAGCCCGAGAAACGGAACTCAATGAGGTGTCTGAGTTGCTGATGTCGCCATGGCACGAGGTCCGTCTGTGTGGGTTGCTCATCATGGTTGAGCAGTTCAAGAAATTGAGCGTGAAGAAACTCCTCTACGATGAGGCTGCCATCCAGCGGCGCGATGAGATCCTGAGGATGTATCTGGAATATGCCGACCACGCCAACAACTGGGACTTGGTCGATTTGTCGGCTCCTTATATTCTGGGGCTTTGGCTCCTGGTGCCAACGCATATCAGCAAGGGCAAGCAAGAGGTGGTGGATGAATTGGCTGAGAGCACCAACCTTTGGCGAAAGCGCATGAGCACGGTCTGCACATGGATGACCTCGAAGATGGGCGACCCCTCGTGGTGTCTGCGTTATGCCGAGATTCATCTGCACCATCCCCACGACCTGATGCACAAGGCCGTAGGTTGGATGCTCCGCGAAATGGGGAAGAGAGTGGATATGGGTCTTCTTCGCGACTTCCTTCGCCAGCATGTCCATGAGATGCCTCGCACCACTCTCCGCTATGCCATTGAGAAGATGTCGGAGGAGGAAAGGCAATTCTGGATGAAGACCTAAGGCCGCCGAGTTTCTTACTGGTGTATAGCGATAATTTACAATCCGAGTTGTTTCTTCCTGATGTCAATCATCAGCTGGTTTACGAAGTCCGTATCAATCTTCTCGCGGATGGTTGACTGCTCCATCAACTGATTCATGCGCTCTTTTTCTTCCTCCAATTTCTCGATGATTTCCTCATATTCGAACTGATGGTTGCGGACATCCAGCAGGAACTGCCTGTCCCAGGTTCTCTGAAGAATCATGCCTTTGCCTTCAGCAATCTCTCCAGCCATGTGCATCAGACGGAAACAGTGCATCATGTTCTTGGAGTCGTAGTTCTTATCGAGGTTGGCCTCATAGCGTTTGGGATTGCGTTCCTTCACCCATGTCTGATACTCCGCATATTGGCGGCAGTGCGAAGAATAGCCGCTTTGGTTGTAGGAGATGAAGCAGATAGGGCGAGTGTCCTTGTCGTCGATAGCAGATAGGCGCAACTCGTTTCCATCGGTCTCTGCATTGATGACTCCACGGTAGCCAATGGGTTTCATATCGCTAATAAAGCTAATGGTTTCCTCAATTCCCTCAATACCATAATATTCGCATGCGTAGGCAAGGAAGAGGTGGTCTTCTTTCCAATCCTTATAAGCGGCGATGTGGGCACCGAAGTCATAATACACGCCATAAATGTCGTGCATGTTCGGCACGTTCACCAATCCACAACACTCTTGGTGGAGGCTTCGGTTTGACAGCCAGTCGCGTAACTTGGTGCTTCCCTGGCCTTTGAAGGTGTAGATGAAATCGTAGGGCGTCAGTCTTTCTGTGATGGGATTCACAATCTTCTTGTTCAGTCCGCGGGCTTTTTCTATCTGCGACTTGGCGTAACCAAAGAAAGGGTTGAAGCATTGTTTACTGATGAACTGATCCCTGTTGTCAACCACCAGTTGCATCAGTGGATGTACTTGCCCAAGAATCTTATCTTTAGGGACGAACAGACTTTCCATCACAGTGGGATTCGACTTCATCAGCAGTCGGAGCAGTTCGCCTATCTCAAACCAAGTATTGTCGTGTCGTGCATCCGTCACCTGCGGCTTGTAGCCAAAGCAACCAAATAGTTCCTCTTTTGTACAGATGTACACACCGCTGGTGTCGATATCTGAATCCTCATTGTTCAGACCGTAGAGATGACTGCCGCGTATATACTCATACAGCAGTCTTCCTTCATTTCTTATGCTATCAAAGTTCGTCATTGTCTGTATTTTGATTGTTTTCGGCTTTTATATAATAACAGTTATTCTATTTTCTTGCAGTAGGAGGTTCGGCATTCTTGCCGGACACGATTGTGCGGCAGGAATGCCGCACCTCCTACTTGGACGCTGCAAAGTTAGACTTTTCTGCGCAACCTATTTGCGTAGCAGAATATTTTTTGCATTTTCCCGAAAGATTTTTGGAACTGCGCAAATACGTTGCGGAGTGCTGGTCTTATTTTGCACTCAGAAAACATCAAATGAGTTCTTTGAGAAAATGAAAAAAGGTGGTGACTGCCGTAGTGAGGGGTTACTTCGAGTCTTAATCTAACATTGGGGGTTCCCCAAAAGTCTCCTTGCGCTTGTAGCGTCCCACCAATTTGATATAGCAAGTGCCGTAGATGAGACTTACTTCGCCTGTCACGCCATGTGTCGCCGGTTCGAGTCCGGCCTTGGAGGAAACTCCATGTAGTTCAGTTGGTAGAATAATGGATAGTGTCTTTTCGCCTGTTGCCTTGCTTTTATCCCTACAAACGGTTGCCGTAGTGGAGAGATACTTCATGGATTGAGATCATTGGACCGGTTTTTGCAACCGAGGCTCTCCACGCCTGTCGCACCGTTTTTTTAAATAACTATAATAATGTAACGAAGATGAACTGGAATTCGAAATTGAAAGAGCAGACGACCATAGAGAATCATGAGGGTGCCAAGGCCTACGCCATGACGCCTGAGTTGGAGCTCTACACCGCAGTGGTGACAGCATCGCTTAGCGACCTCACGTATGAGAAGGAAGATAAGCGTGTAGATCGCATTGCTCGTCTGGTAGGTAAAGTGTCGCCGGAGTTCGTTGCCCGACTCGCAGTCTATGCCCGCACGGAGATGCATCTTCGTAGCATCCCCTTGCTGTTGCTTGTAGAACTGGCTAAGGTACACAATGGCGATGACTTGGTGGCAAGAGCCGTTGAAAAGACTGTGCTTCGCGCCGATGAGATCATGGAACTGCTGATGTGCTACCAGTGGCGTAATCCTTCGAGCGACCCTCGCAAGAAGCTGGGCAAACTTTCACGTCAGATCCAGAACGGACTGCAGAGAGCTTTCAACCGTTTCGATGAATACCAGTTTGCCAAGTACGACCGTGACAACCTGGAAGTCAAGCTTCGTGATGCTCTTTTCCTTGTTCACCCTAAGGCTAAAGATGGTAATCAGCAGGCGCTTTTCGACAAGATTGTGAACCGCCAGCTTGAAATTCCCTACACTTGGGAAACAGAATTGTCGGCTCTCGGCCAGCAGGTGTTTGAGTCGGATGAGAAGAGGCTTGAAGCAGTCCGTGCGAAATGGGAAGAGCTGATCAACAGTGGCAAGCTTGGCTATATGGCCTTGATGCGCAACCTCCGCAATATGCTCCAGGCAGATGTCTCGCTCCCTGAAATACAGAAGGTGGCCAGCAGATTGTCTGATGCAGAGCAGGTGGAGAAGTCGAAGCAGTTGCCTTTCCGATACCTGTCGGCTTATCGTGAGATAGAGAAGGTCAACTCCGTCCACACCTCGATGCTGATGAATGCTTTGGAGGATGCGGTCAAGAACTCTGCCGCCAATATTGAGGGTTTTGATGAAAACACCCGTGTTCTCTTGGCTTCAGATGTCAGCGGGTCCATGTGGTCACCGATCAGCCAGAGAAGTTCTATTCGCAACTACGACATCGGCATCTTGCTTTCGATGTTGCTCCGAAACCGTTGCAAACAAGTCGTGGCAGGAATCTTCGGCGACAGCTGGAAGGTGGTGAACATGCCAAACGACAATATCCTTATGGCTACACGTCAGTTGGAGCGATTGGGCAATACGGTGGGATATAGCACCAACGGCTACAAGGTAATAGACTGGCTGATTGGGCAAAAGGTGGTGATGGACAAGGTGATGATGTTCACCGACATGCAGATGTGGGACAGTACTGGACGTCACAAAGCCTTTGAGGACTCATGGAAGCAGTACAAGAAAATGTCTCCTGCAGCCAAACTCTACCTTTTCGATCTTGCAGGCTATGGCCAGTTGCCGATACGTTTGGCAGCCCCTGATGTCTATCTGATTGCAGGTTGGAGCGACCGGATATTCGATGTCCTCTCTGCTATCGACAAAGGTGAGGACGCCCTGAGTGTCATCAACAAGACGGAAATATAAAAGAGTGTATGATGATTAGGCAGTCGTTACCACTGGAGGTGGACAGAAGCTGCTGCAATACAAGAAAATGAAAGAGTCCTGTAAGTCATTGACCTACAGGACTCTTTCTTATGCGCTTCAGGATGGGCTTGAACCAACGACCCCATGATTAACAGTCATGTGCTCTAACCAACTGAGCTACTGAAGCTGATTTCGGATGCAAAGTTAGTGTGTTCTGCTGAATTGACCAAGGTTTTTGGGGAAAATCTTCAAGCAAATGTTCGTATTCGGGCTTTTTGACATGGTTTTTCTGGTTTGAGGGGGTGAAAAACGATGTATGCTGCAAGATTATTGGTGATTTATTGCTAAATTTGCATGATGCAAAGCACTATGAGGGTCTTCATGGACATCAACTTTGTGCTTTGCAAATTGTTTATCAGACGCGACACGTCGCGTCCCTACAGGTAAGGTATGAGAGTAGTCATCGTCAACACGTCGGAGAAAGTGGGTGGTGCGGCCATTGCCGCCAACCGCTTGATGGAGGCACTGAAGAAGCATGGAGTCAGTGCCAAGATGATTGTTCGCGACCGTCAGACCGACAAGGTCTCGGTGGTTGCCGTGAAGCGTCAGAGTTGGCGTCTGGCTCTCAATTTCCTTTGGGAGCGTGGCGTCATTTTCTTGGCCAATTGTCTGAGCCGCAAGAACCTGTTTCAGATTGACATCGCCAACACTGGCACCGACATCACCTCCATGCCCGATTTCCAGCAGGCTGATGTGGTTCACCTGCATTGGGTGAACCAAGGTTTTCTCTCGCTCGACGATATTGACAAGATCCTGCATTCAGGCAAGAAGATTGTGGTGACCATGCACGACCAGTGGTATTTCACTGGCGTCTGCCACTACAGTGGCGACTGTCTGCACTACCGTGAGCATTGCCATAATTGCCCCCTCATACGAGGTGGTGGATGCAAGAAAGACCTCTCTTGGAAGGTCTTTTCCCGCAAGCTCAGCATGTATGCAAATGCTGATATGACATTTGTGGGATGCAGCCAGTGGATTGCCGACCTTGCCCGTACTTCAGCTTTGCTGCAAGGCAAGAAGGTGGTCAGCATTCCCAATGCCATCAATATGGACGTGTTTCATCCCCAGGACAAATCAAAGGCGCGTCAGCATCTTGGATTGCCCACAGACAAACGCCTTTTGCTATTCGGTTCACAGCGTATCACTGACGAGCGCAAGGGGTTCAGGTATCTTGTTGAGGCCTGCGAGTATATCCAGCGCAGTCATTCCGAATGGACCGACAAAATCGGTATTGTGGTTGTGGGAGCCAAGTCGGAGACCATTGAGCAGATGTTGCCATTTCCTGTCTTTGCCGTAGATTACGTGAGCGATGAGAAGAGCATGGTGGACATCTACAATGCCGTGGACCTTTACGTCACTCCTTCCTTGCAGGACAACCTGCCCAACACCATTGTGGAGTCCATGGCCTGCGGTGTGCCTTGTGTGGGTTTCCAAGTGGGAGGTATCCCTGAGATGATCGACCACGAGCAGAATGGCTATGTGGCCCGTTATAAAGATGCCGCCGACTTTGCCAAGGGTATTCTTTGGGCTTTAGGCGACCATTACAGTGACTTATGCTCTGCAGCCTACCAGAAGGCAGTCAGCACTTATTCCGAGGAGAGTGTGGCGGAGCAATACAAAGCGATATACGAATGATAACCCTGATTACAGTCACCTTCAACGCAATCGACACTCTGGAGCGTACCTTGCGCAGTGTGGAGCAGCAGACCTACCGGCGTGTGCAGCACATCATCAAGGACGGAGGGTCGAAGGACGGCACAGTGGCTTTGGCCGAGGCCTACAAGCGTCGTAATCCGCAGGCAGATATCATCGTGGTGAGCGAGCGCGACAAGGGGCTTTACGATGCGATGAACACTGCCATCGGCATGGCCACGGGCGATTATGTGTGTTTCTTGAATGCGGGCGACAAACTGCATGCTCCCGATACCCTCCAGCGACTGGTGGAGAGCATCCCCGAAGGTGTGGAAGCCGGTGTGGTCTATGGCGATACCGACATTGTAGATGACGACGGTCGCTTTATCCGCAAGCGACGCCTTTCGCCTCCTGAGCGGCTTCATAGTGGCAGTTTCCGTAGCGGCATGATGGTCTGCCATCAGGCTTTCTATGCCAACCGCAAGCTCATCCCCTTGTACGACACCAGTTACCGCTTCTCTGCAGATTTCGACTGGTGTGTGAAGATTATGAAAGAGGCAGAGAAGCAAGGCCTTCCGTTGGTCAACACCCATCTGGTCCTGGCCGACTATCTCAGTGAGGGCATGACTACCCGCAACCATAAGGCATCCCTGCGCGAACGCTTCCGCATCATGGTCAAGCACTGGGGGTGGATCAGCACCCTTGCCTACCATGCATGGTTTGTGGTTCGCGGTGTTGTGAAGAAGTAATCGCTATTCTCCTTCCGCGTGGTTGGCAGATATCTTGCCGGCGATGGTTTGCGCGTCCTCTGGCCGCATCGCAGGCTGGGAAGCCTGCGCCCTCCCTTTTTAGGAGATGGTGGGGGAGTCGTAGGTGTTGACGGTGCCGAAAGCTTTCTTGAACTCCGCCACACGGTCCATCTCGTCGCAGTGTGTGACTTCCAGTTCAAATTCCACATTCTTGGCATCACAGACGATTCTGTCGTGCAACGCATTGATATCCAGCTGCCCGTATCTGAACGCGCCTTGATGGTCGTTGAAGTGGTTGGTCCGGTCCTCTTGGATGCCAGAACTGATCCATTGCCTTTTGGCTTCTTCAGCCAAGTGTCCGTCGCCATGCCTTGTGAGGTAGGGTCTGGTCACATAATGTGCGGTGATGTCGTCTGCCTGGATCTCTTCGAGCAGTTCCAAGGCATACTGGATGCCCGTGTTGGAAGGGGTGGTGTCGTAGGTATCCTTGCCAGTGTCGCTGAGCAGCAGTCCTTGTCCGTTTTCGAAGATCATCTCTTCATAATCCAAGTCTTTCAGTTCGCAGGCTATGGTATGTTGGCCCATGAACTGGCAGTCGTTGATGTAGTGCAAGGCGAGGACGGGCGATTGCCAGACGCTCTTCCAGGAGTCGGGTATTGGCAAAGTCTTTTCGTAGTAGGTCTTGATGGTTTCCAGGTAGGATAGCTGCAGGGCCATAGTCATGGACAAGAAATGGTCCAAAGGTGCTGTTGGCATCGAATGGTATCTTTGAATGGTCATCCATATTCCCATCCCACACGAACAATGCCTCTTCTGTAATTCCTCAGAGATGAGATTGGCCATGGTGTCGTAGGGAGTGGTCCACATGCAGCGTCGGTCGCGGTAGATATGTGCGGGTTTGACGATCAAAGACTCATACTCCTGGACAAACTGCATGGGATTGAGAATGAAAAAGCGGGAATAGTAATTGTCCGCCCCATGATAAGTGCCGGAACCAAAGTGCTGGAACGTGATGTTGCCATCAGGAGTCAGTATGGAGTGCGCGCGTTGTGCTCCTCCATTGGTGAGAACGTTAAGCACATTGTTTCCTTTTCGGGTGTATGTGGCTACCACAGTACCCTTGCCCTCGTCACCATAGTTGGCACCAATGACTATTCTCGCTTTCATGCGTTGAGTCTGTCAGTTGTCGTGTCGGAGTCGGGGCTTTACCAACTGATTTCCCCGTTCTCGTTCAAGTTGTTTTCGGAAGGACTGAAAGTCATGCCTTGGACAGAGTTGGTGATGCACTCTTCGATGACTTGTGCCAGTGTGTTGACCGTAGCCACCTTGTAGTTGGCGCCCAGCAGTTGTCCGAAAGAGTTCTCAATGTCCTTGGCGTAGTGTTCGTAGCAGTCGTGTGGGCTATCTACCGCGATATGGTAGATGTCGAACTTTTCCGATGCTTGTCGGTACAGTTCAGGTGTTTCCACGTTGGCTTGCTCCTTGGCGTTGGTGGCCACATTGAGTGTGGTGACAGGCAAGTAGGGGTTAAGTGGTTCATCGCCCATGGTGATGATGATGCCTTTTCTGCCTTGCTTGTCGTAGCAATCCAGTTTGGTCCGTTTGAGTCCCATGTACCATGCCGCTGTGTAACTCTCGAATGTGTTTCCACCGCCTCCTTTTTCTATGTACACCTTGTCGAGTGCCTCTGCTATTCTGATGTCAGATTCGAATTGGCTCATCTGGACAGGCGCCTCGTCGTATGCCAAGTCGCCAATTCCCATCACACAGAATTCCACATCCTTGATTTTGTTGAAAAGGTTGGTGATGATGACACCCAGTGCGGCAGCAGTTTCGTTGCATGCCTCACCCATCGATCCAGTGACGTCCAATGCGAGGATGACAGGTATGGTGTTGGGGTGCTCTTCGCTGTTGGCGCATTCCCTGACCGTGAAGTATCTGGGGTCGAGCGATTGGTCCAACTTTCGTGAGGTGTAGGTCTGTCCTTTCACTCTTCCTGAATGCTCGTCGTAGTCTCGACCAAGCGATCTGCTGTATTTCGCGAATGATTCGCGTGTGAATTTACCGCTTCCCATAGTTCTTTTGTGTTCTGATGGTTAGTACTTTGTTCGGAATTTTAGTCTTCAGTTGTGTCCTCCTCCTCAGCCTCGTCGAAGTTGAAGTCGAACAAGCCTTCGAAGGGATTGCTTTCCTTGTTCATGAGCATCGACATGGCCATCATCTGTGCGAAGCCATTGTTGCCGCCATTGCTGCTATTGTTGCCCATCATTTGGCTGATCATCATCATTTTCAGGATGTTGCCCAGTCCTTTTCCTTTCTTGAAGGAGTTGCCGAACATGGAGACAATCTTGCCATAGAAGTAGGCGCTGCCCATGAACACATGTCGTTCGGGAACCACTTGTCGGATTTCGCTGTTCTCATAGTCGATGACGGTGATGATTTTCTCATCAACCTTGGTGACGCATTTGGGTTTTCCCGATACGAGGATGATGTCGCCCACTTCCACCTTGGTGGTTGGGATCACGAAGAACATCTCGTCGCCGACGTTGAAGCAGAAGTTGGTGACGTTGGTGAGTGTCTGCTTGGCCACGTTGTAGGTTTTGTAGCCATTGCTGCATTTCACGGCAATATTGCCGTTCATGGTGAGTCGGCACATACCAGGAGCGATTTTGCCGAACATGCCATTAAACGAATTTTGGATATTTTCAAACATAGTTGTTAAGGTTTGATGGTGTGAAAAAGTGATTAGTTTAGCCAGGAGCGATCCTTAACCTAAAGTCTAAAGCCTAAAGTCTAAAGTCTAAAGTCTAAAGTTGTGGGATGCGTCCTCAGATGAGAGATACTGGCACATGGCGCGCCAGTGTAAAGGTATCAGATTGTGATGCCGATAGAGGGCAGTAGTTCGAGTGCCTTGTTCTCGGCAGCTTCCATGATTTCGCGTTCACCGGGTCCTTTGTCGTTGATGCCGCAGAGGTGCAGTATGCCGTGGATGATGACTCGGTGGAGTTCGGTCGGGTAGGCGATGTTGCGTTCCTCGGCATTGGAGCGTACGGTGTCGAGGCTGATGAAGATGTCGCCGCTGATGCGGTCGTCCTCATCGTAGTCGAAAGTGATGATGTCGGTGTAGTAGTCGTGCTGGAGGTATTGTTGGTTGACCTCGAGGATTTTGTCATCGTTGCAGAAGATGTAGGCGATGTCGCCCACCTTGCGATTGTATCCTTCGGCCACCAGCTTGATCCATGCGCTGATTTTCCGTCGTTGTATTTTGGGCATTGAGATGCCGTCGGTTTGGTAAGTAATCATTGAGTGAAGAATTAAGAGTTAAGAGTTAAGAAAAAGACCCCACCCCTGCCCCATTCCCTCGAAGGGGAGGGGAGTTTTATTTGAGCAGTTCCGCGGCCTTGCAGTAGGTGTCGTTGACATCGTTGATGACCTGGAAGTATTCACTCATGTCCCAGAGGTCGCGGGCTACGAGTGCCTTGAGTTGCGTCTTGATCATGGGCAGTGAGGCTTGGTAGTCGCTGTCGGTGTATTCTATTTTCTCTTTCTCGGCATTTTCCTTGAGTATCTCCAGCATGTCTGCCGGAACCTCGAAACGGGCTTTGAAGTCCTCGATGGATGAGTATTGCTTTTTGAGTGCCTTTCTGTGCTTATCGACCCATTTGAGGTTGGTGTTGATGATGCAGCTCTTGGCAGCCAGAGTGCGGTGGAACTTCGTGTATTTCAATGTGTCGAGTGCCACGAAGATGTCGGGCATGATGCCTCCGCCACCATAGACAATGCGTCCTTCCTTGAGCGTCCGGTACTTGAGTGAGTCAGCGAAGTGTATGCTGTCGGCATTGGTCAGTTCTCCGCTGTTGAGCCGGTCGAGCATGTCGTGGTCGTAGCTGTTCTTGTTGCCCATCTCGTAGGGCTTCTGTATGCATCGTCCCGAAGGGGTGTAGTAGTGGGCGGTGGTCAGTCGTATGAGTGAACCGTCGGGCAGGTCGATGGGGCGTTGCACCAGTCCCTTACCGAAGGTCCGGCGACCGATGACAATGGCTCTGTCGTGGTCTTGTAGTGCGCCTGTCACGATCTCAGCAGCCGATGCTGTGTATTGGTCCACCAGCACGATGATTTTGTTGTCCTTGAGTATGCCGTTGCCTTTGGCTGTGAAGTTGGTCTTGGGATACATGCGTCCTTCGGTATAGACAATCAGTTCGCCTGCCTCGAGGAACTCGTTGCTGATATCGACTGCGGCCTGCAAGTATCCTCCGCCGTTCTCCTGAAGGTCGAGCACGAGTGTCTGCATGCCTTTTTGCTTGAGCATATTGACTTTCTCCACAAATTCAGAGTGTGTGGTGGCACCGAAGTTGTTGATGCGGATGTAGCCTGCTGTTGGAGTCATCATATAGGCGGCGTCGATGCTGAAGACGGGTATCTTGTCGCGGGTGACGATGAAGTTCTGAATACCGTCGATGCCTCTTCTGACGATGCCCAGTTTCACTTTCGTGCCTTTAGGTCCGCGTAAGCGACGCATGATTTCTTCCCGGCTCATCTTCACTCCTGCGATGGCGGTGTCGTTGACCTGTACGATGCGGTCGCCTGCCAGTATGCCCACTTTCTCCGAAGGTCCGTTGCTGACGGGCTGGATGACGAGGAGTGTGTCTTCTGCCATGTTGAATTGCACGCCGATGCCTTCAAAACTGCCTTGCAGGGGTTCGTTGAGTTTCTGTACGTCTTTCTTGGGGGTGTAGGATGAATGTGGGTCGAGGCTTTTGAGCATGCCCACAATGGCGTCATCGATGAGTTTGTCCTCATCGAGAGAATCGACATAGAGTCGGTTGATGGCAAACTCTGCCACTTGCAGTTTGCGCAGTCGGTTGAAGGTCTCCATGTCGCGGGCCTCGTTGTTGTCTTGGGCTTTGGCGATGGAGGTGGATAGCAATATCAGGGTGATCAATGCGAAGGATTTCATAGTTTTTTTGATGGGAATTATGGGAGTTGATGGGAATTATGGGAGTTATGGGAGTTGATGGGAATTGATGGGTTTATTGGGTGATGACCCCACCCCTGCCCCTCCCCTTGGAGGGGAGGGGAGTTGGGATGATTTTATAGTTGTCGGATGTAGCGATAGACGGCTTCTGGCACCCATTGTCGGACATCGTGTCCGAAGCTCATGAGTTCGCGCACTGTGCTGGAGCTGATGCAGCTGACCTCGGGTGAGGTGATGAGCAGCACTGTCTCTATGCCTGTGAGTCGTCGGTTGACGTCGGCGATGGTTTTCTCGAAGTCGAACTCCGCCGTGGTGCGCACGCCGCGAACGAGGAAGTTGGCTCCTATGGTGCGTGCGAAGTCAGTGGTCAGTCCGTTGTAGGGTTTCACGCTGATTCGGTCGTTGTCTTTATAGACCTCACGGATCATCTCTACCCGTTTGTCGAGCGGGAACAGATAGCGTTTGGCCTCGTTGATGCCTATGCCAATGACCACCTCGTCGGCCAAAGCGTCGAGTGTGTGCTTCACAATCGACTCATGTCCCAGTGTGAAGGGGTCGAAACTGCCTGCGAAAAGTGCTTTGCGTGTCATTCTGCGTATTCTATTTGTTCTTCTTCTGGTTTGTCTTCCTCGATGACGAGGTTGTTGATGATGAAGTACTGTCGTTCCATGGTGTTCTTGCCCATGTAGTATTCGAGCAGTTCTTTCACTTGGTCTGTCTTTCGGAGTGTCACCTGTTCCAGGCGTATTTCGGGTCCGATGAAGTTTCTGAACTCGTCGGGTGAGATTTCTCCCAGTCCCTTGAATCGCGTCACCTCGGGTTCGGGGCCTAATTGCTCCATGGCCTTGTTGCGTTCTTCCTCGCTGTAGCAATAGATGGTGATGAAGTCGCTTTTGTTGTCGGGCTTGTCCTTGAGCAGTTGTTCCAGCATGCCTTTCTTGATGCGTTTCTTTCGGTTCCTGACTCTGAAAAGCGGTGTTTGCAGGATGAACACATGTCCTTTGCGGATGAGTTCGGGGAAGAACTGGAGGAAGAAGGTGATCATCAGCAGTCGGATGTGCATGCCATCGACATCGGCATCGGTGGCGACGATGACTTTGTTGTAGCGCAGTCCTTCGATGCCGTCTTCGATATTGAGTGCTGCTTGCAGCAGGTTGAACTCCTCGTTCTCATACACCACCTTCTTGGTCAGTCCGAAAGAGTTGAGCGGCTTGCCTTTCAGGCTGAATACAGCCTGTGTGTTGACATCGCGGCTTTTGGTGATGCTGCCGCTGGCTGAGTCGCCCTCAGTGATGAAGATGCAGCTTTCCTCTTTCTTGTCGCCTTTTGTGTCGTTGTAGTGTATGATGCAGTCGCGCAGCTTGCGGTTGTGGAGGTTGGCTTTCTTGGCTCGTTCTCTGGCCAGTTTGGTCACACCGGCAATGGCCTTGCGCTCCTTTTCGTTGTTTTGTATCTTCTGTTGTATGATATCCGCCACGTCGGGGTTCTTGTGGAGGTAGTTATCGACCTCTGTTTTGATGAAGTCGCCCACGAACTTGTTGACGCTGATGCCGCCACCGGGTTCCATGGTCAGCGAGCCCAGTTTGATTTTGGTCTGGCTCTCAAACTGTGGTTCTTCCACATTGATGGCGATGGCAGCTACCAGTCCGTTTCGGATGTCGCCATATTCGAAGTTCTTGTTGTAGAACTCCTTGATGGTCTTGGCGATATGCTCTTTGAAGGCGCTTTGGTGTGTGCCGCCCTGTATGGTGTGCTGTCCGTTGACGAAAGAGTGGTATTCCTCGCCGTATTGCTGGTTGGTATGTGTGAAGGCTATCTCTATGTCATCGCCCTTGAGGTGGACGATGGGGTAGAGTGCCGTGGTGGTCATGGTGTCGTTGAGCAGGTCTTCCAGGCCATTTCGCGAGAGGATGCGGTGTCCGTTGAAGTAGATGGACAGTCCGGTGTTGAGGTAGGTGTAGTTGCGGAGCAATGTCTCCACGAATTCGTTTTGGAAGGCGTAGTTGACGAAGAGTGTGTTGTCGGGTTCGAAGCAGACGTATGTTCCCGTTTCCTCGTCGGTGTCGAGTGTCTCATCGTGTTTGAGCACACCTTTTTCGAACTTGGCTATTCTCACCTTGCCGTCGCGGTAGCTTCTCACCTCGAAGTAGCTGCTCAAGGCGTTCACCGCCTTCGTACCCACACCATTGAGTCCCACGCTCTTTTTGAAGGCTTTGGAATCGTATTTGCCTCCGGTGTTGAGCAGGCTCACTGCCTCGATGAGTTTGCCCTGTGGTATGCCGCGGCCGTAGTCGCGTACGCTCACTCGGTGGTTGTCCTCGATGGTCACGTCGATGCGCTTTCCTGCGTTCATCTTGAATTCGTCGATGGAGTTATCGACGGTTTCTTTCAGCAGCACGTATATGCCATCCTCTGCATGCGATCCGTCGCCCAGTCGGCCGATGTACATTCCCGGGCGTAGGCGGATATGGTCCATGTCTTCCAGGTGGATGATGTTGTCTTCTCCGTAGTTGACGGTTGGTTGGTTAGTGATGTCTTCTGGCATTGGTTTGGGAGTTAAAATGGGAGTTAAAGTGGGAGTTAAAGTGGAAGTTAAAGTGGAAGTTAAAGTGGGAGTTAAAGGGCGGTGAACCCCACCCCTGCCCCTCCCCTTGGATGGGAGGGGAGTAGTTTGTGGGATGAGGCGATTATAGTTGCTTCTTGAAGCAGCGTCTTCTCTTGTGCTGTTTTCGCTCGAAGTAGATCCATTGCGACTGCACCCGGGTGTTGGATTCGAGTTCCACGTTGGTTTCCACGTATTTGTAGCCCTCACTGATATAGATGGGCAGCAGGTCGTGGAAGAAGATGGCATTGACGCCCTTGCTTTGGTATTCGGGCAGCACTCCGATGAGCATGAGGTCGAGTGTGTCGGGGTGTTTCCATTTGAGCGGTTTGAGCAGGTGGAACCAGCCGAATGGGAAGAGCTTTCCTTTGGCTTTCTGCAGTGCTCTTGACATGGAAGGCATAGAGATGCCCACTCCGATGAGTCGTCCGTTGGCTTCGGTGACGAGCGAGACGAGTTTGAGGTCGATCAGTGGCAGGAAAGCCTTGATGTATTGCTGGATTTGCTTGTCGGTGAGTTCGGAATATCCGAAGAGGGGTTTGAATGCCTCGTTGATGACTTTGAAGATTTCGGTGCCGTACTCTTTGGCGATGGCTCGGTGCGAGGTGTACTTCTTGATGTGCAGGTCGTATTTCTCCATCACGATCTTGGCGATGCGTGTGAGTCGTTCCGGCACTTCTTTCGGTACTGTAAGGAGCATCTCTATCCAGTCGGCGTCTTTCTCGTAGCCCAGTCTTTCGATATGTCGTGGATAGTAGGGATAGTTGTAGATGGTGGCCATGGTGCTGAGTTGGTCGAATCCTTCGATGAGCATTCCCTCGGCGTCCATGTCGGTGAATCCCAGTGGTCCTTGTATCTCTGTCATGCCTTTCTCCCGTCCCCATTGTTCTGCGGCCTGAAGGAGTTTCTCGCTCACTTCCTCGTCGTCGATGAAATCTATCCATCCGAAACGCACGGCCTTGAGGTTCCAGGTCTTGTTGGCTTTGTGGTTGATGATGGCAGCCACGCGTCCCACGAGTTTCCCGTCCTTGTAGGCCATGAAGTATTCTGCCTCGCAGAACTCCATAGCGGGGTTTTTCGGCGAGAATGTACCGAGCATGTCCTCGTAGAGGTCGGGCACGGAATAGGGGTTGTCTTTATAGAGTTCGTAGTTGAAGCGGATGAATTTCTTCAACTCGCTTTTGTTCTCCACTTTCTTGATCACTACGTTTCCCATGTCGTCTGCTGTTTGGTTCTTTTGGTTTTAATTTGCAAATATACTAATTTTTTCGCAAATTCCATGCCAATAAGCGGAAATAATTAGGAAAGAGGTTGAAAGTGGAAACTTGTAATCGAAGATTTTTATAGCTCGTTTGATGTTTGTCGATGAAATGTTGTAAATTTGCTCAATCAACGGTCACCACAATCGGCTGTGTTGCAATTAAGCTACTATAATCAATGATTTGGCTTATGAAGAAAGACGATAAATATCTGAAACAGTATATGAAAGAGCATCTCAGGGAATGTCAGCTCAGGCAGTTGAGCATCCTTGAGGTCATCGACGGGATATGTCGCAAGCACGACATCGACTACTGGTTGGAGGGTGGCACATTGCTTGGAGCCGTGCGTCATGGAGGATTCATTCCATGGGACGACGACATCGACATTGCCATGAGGGCAGAGGATTTGAAGCGTTTCTGCGAGGTGGCGCCCGACGAATTGCCCGATGACTTGTTTCTCCAGACCCCTCAGACGGATCCTGGCAGCAAGGAGGGGGATATCACGAAAGTGCGGTGTCTGAATTCCATCTACATTGAGGAGGGCGACCATTTTATTGGTGACTATTGCAAGGGCGTGTTTGTGGATATCTTCCCTTACGTGGATTATCCTGATGTTGGCCGCAGTTTCATGAAGAAGGTGTCGAGGGGAGTGGATGTGAGTCATTCGGTGCTCCATCACCTTCATTATTACTCTTTGCGTTCTTTTGCTGAGTTTTTCTGGTTTGGTGCCAAGAATTTGTTCTGGAGGGCTGTGTTTGCCTGTTTGATGCTTTGCCGCAACAACAAGAAGTATATAGGCACTACATTGGAGACCAATGGCTATGGGTGCATGCATCTACGAGAGGACCTCTTCCCTACCAAGGACATTGCCTTTGAGGGGAAGCTGTTCAAGGCGGCTCGTGTCCCCGACACTTATTTGAAGGAGCAGTATGGCGACTATATGACGATTCCGCCAGTGGAGAAGCGCATGATACACGGTATCTTCATCATGTCGCGGCTTGTGGACGATGAATGAAGTGTTGAATCTATAGATGAAATGGAGCATGATGTAGGGTATTTACATCGTGGTCATGCCTTGTCACATTCTCACTCGTTGGTGAGGAACTTTCCGTCCTGTGTCATGCCCTCGACGCTGATGAACATCTCCCGGCAGGATGAGTTGTTGTAGAACTCGACCTTGGCCTTTCCCTCGCTGTCGGTCCTGACATCGGGCTGCCAGTAGAGCGTTCGGCGGAAGTCCTCCATGGGCGGAATCTTCGAGTAGTCCTCCATTTGGAACTTGGAAGGAATATTGTAGCCATCGAAATGCGTGACACGCAGTCCCTTGGCATGATTGAGAAAGGATCGGTGTGTATAGCAATAGAGTACGACTGGAGACTGCTGCTGTACCTCGCTGCAGCGCAGGTGGGCGAGCATCGATCGGTGGTCTTCAGAGACGTAAATACATTTGAGTTCGTCGAGTGAGGTAGGCAGATCCATTGTGTTGGAATTGTTGTCGGAGTAAATCCAATTCACGAGCATGTAAGATCCTTTGACATTGAAGTTTGTGATGGTGACAAACATATTGTCGATGATCCAGACGATGGGCCTGTTCTTATAGGACAATCCGTCCGTGTAGAGTTTCTTCCAGGGATGGGGAGGCATGGTGTAATAATGGTCGTAGATCGAAGTCCCAGATTCGAACCACGTTTCCAGTAATGCGATATAATCATTGTTGACGAAATTCAGATTGGAACCGCTGATACCATTGGCTTCCATAGCGTAAGAGATCTCGAGATTTTCGTTGGATGTTCCTTCAGAACTTAAAGCGCCCTCATCCCGTTTTTTCGGGGAGATTTCATTCTCCGTTTTCGCCCCTCCTGTATCTAAGTCGTTTTTCCTCATCAAAGCCACTTCTTTGGGTTGTTCGCCGGCAAAGAAACTGTTTTTGCTTGCGAGCCATTCTTCGACAGTTGGGACTGTCCCTCCCTCGTCGATTATCTGATCTACAGCCTCGTCGCAATCATAATAGATCATGGAATAGAGACGAGCGTCAGTCTCGTTTCCCCAACTCGTCCGGTCCCACACACGGCCCTTGCCCTTCACCGTGACGTTCTTCAGCACATGCGTTTTCTTGGTGATGCTTACCCATTGGTCGTCATCCTCGTCGGTGATGTTCGTCCATTTGTGAGCCTTCTGTGGATCGACATCCACCATCCGCGTCTCCATCGGAGCAACATATCGGGGCTGTGGTGAGAAGTGGCGGTCGATACCTACGGAGTATTTGACGCTCTTGTCGCCGTATTTTGTGTTGAGCAGCAGTTTCCACTCCCCATTGGCATCTGGCAGTACGAAGTGGTAGTAGCCAGTGGAGTCGGTGAGGGTTTCCGCCGACATCGACAGCCCTTCATGGTTGTAAAGCGTCGCCTTGAGCGATACGCCGTCCACCGGCGTCCTTTTCGTCTTGCCCCTCAGTCGTCCGAAGAGGTAGAGTTGGTCCTCGATGGGCTGGAACCTGTCGAACATGGCCTGCCCCGCCATCAGTCGCCAGTCGTAGCGCCTCCATCCCTGCACCATCATCAGCAGGTCGGCCGCGTGTCGGTGAATCGAGTCGTCGGCCTCGAAGTAGTATTCAGGATGAGCGATGTAGCCGCCCACCTCGCTGCCCAGCAGCATCCATGTGCGGATATCTCCCTCGCGCCCGTTCACCATCCCCTCTGCGTCGATGGCCGAGAACGACAGGCTCGTGTTGGGTTCGCACTGCAGGTTGAAGGTGACCTTGCCGCAAGGCTTGAGCGCCTCTTGGGTATGTGCCACTCTGACGCTATCGACCATCTCTTTCGGGCAGATGAAGAACATGCGCTCGGCCATCACCCTTCCCTCGCTGTTGAACAGTGTGATGACGCTCACGCCTTCGGGCAGTCGGCCACGTTTGAATGTGATCTGCTTGTATGGCTCGGCTGTGAGCGTGTCGCAACGGATGATACTTCCTCCGTGCACCATCACGTACCCCAGTTTCTTGCCGAACATGTCGGCAGTAGTTCTTAAATCGACTTTCAGCAAAGCAGTGTCCATCACATCGACGTTCATCGTGCAGCCGCTGGGTTTCACAAGGGGCAGTTCGAATGAGCGTTCCTTGCCCTTGTCGTCTTTCACCACGGCGGTGAAGTGACGTCGGGTAGCATCGAGGTTAAACAATCCGCGTCCGTCGTTATTCGTCTTTATGGATGTGACCTTTTTGCCCTCGTTGTCACGGATATAGCCATCAGTAGCCATTGGCATGCCGTCCTTGTCCATGACCGTGAACGCCACGAGTGAGGGCAGGCCAGCGACAAGGTCTCCTCCTTCGGGATAGAACCGCACGGATAGCGGTGATTTGTCCTTCGGGTCTTCCTCTGGCTGGTCTTGGATGATGTCAACAATGTTGGTGTTGGCGTTGTCTGTCTGCTTCAGTCGTTCGTTGTTGAGGCGGTGCTTGTAGCTGAGTTGGTCGAGCACGGGGGCGCTGTAGTCACCCTCCGTCTTAGGTGCCTTGAAGATGGGGATGACGCGCGAGAAGCAGGCGTTGGTTCCCCAGTTGG
>CAMOWU010000043.1 GCA_946628545.1 uncultured Bacteroides sp.
GAAAGTGGTACACTTTTCAATTACTAAGTGGTACACTTTTCGATTACCATATACACGATTCGTGCTCGCATAAAAAACGAACACGAATATCTCGAATTTCCCGAATGTTTTCATGCGCTATTGTGCGGCAGGAATGCCGCACCTCCTATAATTCGCGTTCGTAAATAATGAAAGCTGAAAATTTGGGACGAAATGATTGATGGTGTCTGGGTTGTTGTCTTGTTGTTGGCGGATTTGCGATGCCTGTCGAACTCTATTCAATCAAAAGTTTTCCGTTTTGGTTCTTTAATCACTTAATAAACAGATATTTGACAATTTCTTTGTGTCTTGAAAGTTTTCCTTTTTGAAAATTCTTTGAAATTTTCTTTGTGAAAAGTTTGCTGTTTCTGATAATCTTTGTAACTTTGCATCGCTGTGGAAAAGTTCCAAACAGGAAACAAGGGAATGCTGTGAGAACCGGCAACAGTACCCGCTGCTGTAACTCTCGTTTTTACCCAGGAATAGCAAAGCCACTGTCAGTTAGTGCTGACGGGAAGGCATTCCATGAGGGAGAGAAGTCAGAAGACCTGCCACTGCAAATCGCCTTCACGTGCCTCGGGAATAAGGACATGTAAGAGGAAATGTTGAACAACAATTCAAATAGCACACACAAACTAAACTGGGCATCTTTCAGCCCTCCCAATCAACACCAAAAAAGAGTAGGGGGTAGTTTCGCCCTCCCAAACCGACGCCAAAAAGAGTAGGGGGTAGTTTCGCCCTTCCGTAACCCATAACAATCAACTCCCCTCCCATCTAAGGGGAGGGTAGGGATGGGGTTTTAACTCCCCTCAATAACCCATAACCTATAACCCATAACCCTTCATCAGGAATATGTACTACGATTCATTTCTTATCACCAAACGCGATGGCTCACAGACGCCATTCAAAGCAGAGAAAATCAAGAACGCCATTCGCAAGGCGTTTCATTCGCAAGGCTATCAGTACGTGGAGAACGAGGTGGACGACGTCTTCTCGCACCTCACCTTCTGCCACGGCATGAGTGTGGAGGACATCCAGAATCAAGTCGAGATCGCACTCATGAAGGAGCACTACTACAGTGTGGCCAAAGCCTTCATGATCTATCGTGAGCACCACAAGGAAGACCGAGAGGTGCTTGATAAACTGCACTTCCTGATGGACTACTGCAACTCTGTCAATGCGGCAACCGGAAGCAAGTACGACGCCAACGCCAACGTGGAGAAGAAGAACATCGCAACGCTCATCGGTGAACTGCCCAAGTCGAACTTCATCCGCCTCAACCGACGACTGCTCTGCGACCGCATCAAGGCGATGTATGGAGGTGAGCTGGCTGATAAGTACTTGTATCTGCTCAACAACCACTTCATTTATAAGAACGATGAGACGTCGCTCGCCAACTACTGCGCGTCCATCACCATGTACCCATGGCTGCTCGGAGGTACCAAGAGCATAGGTGGCAACAGCACTGCGCCCACCAACCTCAAATCCTTCTGCGGTGGCTTCGTCAACATGGTCTTCATCGTCTCCAGCATGCTCTCTGGCGCCTGCGCCACACCCGAGTTCCTGATGTATATGAACTACTTCATCGGCAAGGAGTATGGCAAGGACTACTACAAGCGAGCCGACCAGATTGTTGATCTGTCCATGCGTCAGCGCACCATCGACAAGGTCATCACCGACTGCTTCGAGCAGGTGGTCTATAGCATCAACCAACCCACAGGAGCGCGCAACTTCCAGGCCGTATTCTGGAACATCTCCTACTACGACAAGTACTACTTCGAGAGCCTCTTCGGCAACTTCTTCTTCCCCGATGGTTCTCAGCCCGACTGGGATGGCGTGAGCTGGCTGCAGAAGCGATTCATGAAGTGGTTCAACGCCGAACGACTCAAGACCGTGCTCACCTTCCCCGTGGAGACCATGGCTCTGCTCACCGAGAACGGATTCCCCAGGGACAAGGAGTATGGCGACCTCACAGCGGAGATGTATGCCGAGGGACACAGTTTCTTCACTTACATGAGCGACAACGCCGACTCGCTCAGCAGTTGCTGCCGTCTGCGCAATGAAATCCAGGACAATGGTTTCAGCTACACCCTGGGCGCTGGTGGAGTGAGCACGGGATCCAAGAGTGTGCTCACCATCAACCTCAACCGTCTGGTGCAATACGCCACACGCCGCGGCATCCCATACGAGGAGAAACTGGCAGAGGTGACCGACCTCGTGCACAAGGTTCAGCTCGCCTACAACGAGAACCTGAAAGAACTGCTCAAGCGCGGCATGCTCCCTCTTTTCGACGCTGGCTACATCAATATCTCGCGCCAGTACCTCACCGTGGGTGTCAACGGACTGGTGGAGGCTGCGGAGTCGTTGGGCATTGAGATCAGCGACAACCCACAATATCGCATCTTCGTACAGAACATCCTCGGCACTATCGAGGAGTACAACAAGAAGTACCGCACCAAGGACGTGCTGTTCAACTGCGAGATGATCCCAGCCGAGAACGTGGGTGTGAAGCACGCCAAGTGGGACCGTCAGGATGGCTACTTCGTGCCACGCGACTGCTACAACAGCTACTTCTATATCGTGGAAGACCCCAAGACCAATGTGCTCGACAAGTTCCGCCTGCACGGACGTCACTACATACAGCACCTCACTGGTGGTTCGGCACTCCACTGCAACCTCGACGAGCATCTCTCCAAGGAACAGTACAAGCAGATTCTCCACATCGCCGCTGTGGAAGGATGCAACTACTTCACCTTCAACATTCCCAATACGGTCTGCAACGACTGCGGTCATATCGACAAGCGCTACCTCAAGGAATGTCCTGAATGCCACAGCGCCAACCTCGACTACCTCACACGTATCATCGGTTATCTCAAGCGGGTGAGCAACTTCTCTATGCCACGCCAGCAGGAGGCCGCGCGCCGCTACTATGGCAACGTGCGCAAGATGAAGATGGGCAACGAGCAAGTAGAAATGGCACAGCAAGACACTGAGAAATGAAATATGTAGATACGGCCATCGTGTTCCAAGAGATACCCGACGAGGTCACGATGGCCATCAACATCTCCAACTGCCCCATACACTGCCCGGGATGCCACAGTCCCTACCTGCAGTTCGACAACGGAACGACCCTTGACGCCCAGGCCATCGACTCCATCCTCGAACCCTACAAAGAACTCATCACCTGTGTGTGTCTGATGGGAGGGGATGCCACGCCACAGGAAGTGGCTGACTTGGCTGCCTACATCAAATCTACATACCCCAACATACGAACGGCATGGTATTCGGGACGTCAGGAACCTGCTGCCGAACTGATGGACAAGAATTATTATGATTACGTGAAGGTAGGGCCCTATATCGAGGCTAAAGGACCGCTCAACAGCCCCACGACCAACCAAAGGCTCTACCGCATCAACGACGACAACTCACGCACCGACATCACCGACCGCTTCTGGCAGAAACGCAACTAACATCCCCAAAACTCCCCTCCCATCTAAGGGGAGGGGCAGGGGTGGGGTATAAAGCCTATCCGACCCCACCTCGCCTATCTGACCCCACCCCATTCCCGACGTTCCGTCGCCTACCCGTAGCCTTTCCCTTTGCTGGTGCCTATTCAGACCATAACCTTTTGGGGTCGCTTCGCTCAAATATTGGAGCAGCGAGTGCAGAGCCAAGCTTGCTTGAGCTATGCCGAGTCGTGACAATATTCAGCACGCTAAAATTATAGGAAAATTTTAGGATAATTTGAAGAAAAATCTCTTTCTCCTGACTTCGTCACCTAAAAAACTCCCCGCTACTTCAGAAGTAGCGGGGAGTTGTTTATCCTTTTCTGCTGATGTTTTTCAGTTCTTCCTCGTTGAGGATGGTGATGTGGCGTCCTTTCACAGCCACAAGCCCTTCGCTGACGAAGGCACCTAAAGTGCGGATCGCATTGGCGGTGGTCATGTTCGACAGGTTGCCCAGGTCCTGTCGCGAAGGGTTGATGCACAAACGTCCGTCTCTCTCCCATCCGTAGGTGCTTTTCAGCAGAAGGAGCGTTTCCGCCAGACGGCCTCTCACATGTTTCTGGGTGAGGTTGACCAAACGCTCGTCGGTCTGTCCGATAATCGTCGCCATCTTCTTGATGACGAGCGAAGCCACACGAGGGTTCTCATCGACCCATCGGTTGACCATCTCCATGGGGATCTTGCAGACAATCGAGGGCTCGAAAGCAGCACAGGAGGTGACGTAGTTCTGATTGGCGAAGTGGTCGCGGTAGCCGAAGAAATCAACTGCGTTGACCAATCGCACAATCTGCGTGCGATGAGCCACACCCTCTTTGAAAATCTTCGCCTTGCCACTCAATAGGCACAACAGGTGGGTGGGCACCTCGCCCTCCTCGTAAATGATCTCGTCGTGACGATAGTGTACCGCAATGCTTTCATCGAGCAACTCCTTACGTTGGCTCTCTGTGAGCAGGTCGTAGAGACTGCCTAATTTCTCGATGACATCGGATCGCCTGACGATTTCCTTCTTGGTCATTTACATCAAATGCTTTCTAAAATTGTCAATGATTGAATATAGGGATGCGATGTGTCGCGTCCCTGCAAATGATTATTCCGTCACCACCTTGTTGGTCTCTGAGTCGGGGAAGACCACCACGGGTTTGAAATGCTTGGCTTCCTCGAAGTCCATCAAGGCGTACGACATGATGATGACGATGTCGCCTACCTGCACCTTGCGTGCAGCCGCACCGTTCAGGCAGATGCTGCCCGAGCCACGCTCACCCTTGATGATGTAGGTGTCGAAACGCTCGCCATTGTTGTTGTTCACCACCTGTACCTTCTCGCCTGCGATGAGGTTGGCTGCGTCCATCAAGTCCTCGTCGATGGTGATGCTGCCCATGTAGTTGAGGTTGGCCTCGGTCACGCGCGCACAGTGGATCTTCGATTTCAGTACTTCTATCATCATTTTTTCAGAATGTCTTAGTTCTTGGTGGAGTGGGTTCCCATCCTCAAAACGTTTCAGGGATGAAAGCCCACTCCTTTATGTTCGTCACGACAGCGTAGCGAATTCCACGCTGATCATGGGGCTTCTATAAATAGTCTTTCCGAAATGTATTGAAGTCCCTTATAGTACTTAGTCTTAGCTACGGGTCTTATACTTCACATTGTCGATCAACCTGACGGGAATGCTGCCGCAGAACACGGTCACGCAACCTACGACGTAGTCGCTGTCGTCCCAATTCTCAAGGCTCTTGAGGCTGTCGCCATCCACGATCTCGTAGTACTGCACCTCCAGTCCGTCAACGGAGTTGATGTTGGAAATGACATACTCACGGGTCTCTGCCAGGGTGTGGTCTTTTGCATAATAGACACTGGCGAAGAGCGAGCGTGAGATGTTGAGGGCAATCTTGCGCTCATCATCCGACAGCAGGGAGTTGCGGCTGCTCAGGGCGAGTCCGTCTTTCTCCCTGACGATGGGGCATGGCACGATCTCAAGAGGGTATTGCTGGTCGGCCACCATAGCTTTGATCACGGCAATCTGCTGGAAGTCTTTCTCGCCGAAATAGGCGCGGTCGGGCTCAACAATCATGAACAACTTGCTGACAATCTGGCAAACACCATTGAAATGACCTGGTCGGAACATGCCTTCCATCACCTCGTCGGTAGGAGGATAGGAGAAATGGCGTGTGTCGGGCTCTGGGTACATCTCGCTCACCTCAGGGGCGAAAAGGATGTCGGCACCGATGCTTTCCACCAACTTGCTGTCGGCATCCAGCGTATGTGGATATTTCTCCAGGTCTTTTTTGTCGTTGAACTGAGTGGGGTTGACAAAGTCGCTGACCACTGTTGCCCCGTTTTCAGCCACCGAACGGCGGATGAGGGAGGCGTGACCCTCATGAAGGGCACCCATTGTAGGCACCAAGCCCACCTTCTTGCCCTCTGATTTGAAAGTGCTTACCGCAGCCTTCAATTCTTCAATCGTGTGTAGAATCTTCATTTTTCTGTTATCAAAATTCTTGTAGGATAGCGACTTGGCATCCGAAATTTAGGGTGCATTACATCGTAGCCCTGCAATTTAAATGCAAAGTAACATATAATTTAGCAGATTGAGAAGAAAATGCAGGAAAAAAGCATCTTTACAACTCGCAATTGGTTATTGAGAGTTAACTCGATTAAACGAAAAAACGGGTAAACGATTAAACGATTAATCGAGCGCTGCCTAATGCCTAACGCCCCGCTTTAATGCGAAGCACGGTGAATGAATACTTGGGAAGCACATACTCACCTTTGGTCTGGAGAGTTGTTTGTCTCACTGTGGGGCGAAGATTTTTGTCATCCACATTGCCTGAAAGCACACTCTCCGTAACCGACAATGTCGTTTTGCCTGCAAGCTCGTCTATACCGTTGAGGTCGAGAGTCATGGTGGTCGCTATGGGAAGCAGGTTGCAGAGCTTAAGGATGATGTCGCCAGTCTTCTCGTCTTTCACCACCGATGCGCCAATACGCTTGTTCACGTCGGCGCTGCCCCCCTCAGTGACATCGATGCGACTGCCGATGTACAGGGTGCCGCTGTTGTTGCCATAGAGTTTCTGCACCTCGTAGTTGACAGTGGGATAGACACCCGCATTGTCGAAGTAGATGAGGTCGGGATTCCAACTCGTATGTCCGTTGCGGGCCAGCAGGGGAGCGTAGGAACTCATCTCCACCACATCACCGTTGCGCTCCACGCCTGTGAGGAAGATGGCCTCGGCAAGGGCGTTTTCCATGTTGTTGCCACGAGAGGCATACTCGCCCAGATAGACTGTGGTGCTTTGGCGCTCGTAGTTGTCGTAGAAATGCTGGTTGTTGACAAACCACCCCGGGTTGTTGTAGTAGTGCTCATCAACGATGGGGATCTTGTTCTCCTTGGCAATCTTCCAACCCCATTCATAATCAGAACCCTCAAAGAAAGGACCTACGGTACCCACAACGGTGATGTCGGGATATTTGGCCTGCACTCCTTTGCAGAGGTAGAGATAGCGCTCGGTAAACACATCGCTGATAAGATCCTCATTGCCGATACCTATATATTTGAGGTTGAAAGGTTTGGGATGACCTGCGTTGGCTCTCATCTTAGCCCATTTAGAGGTCTTGGGGTCACCGTTGGCCCATTCCACGAGGTCGAGAATATCTTGCAGGAATTCATCCATCTGGTCCATGGGAACGCCGCCTTGCTGACCGTTGCCACCGAGAGATGAGTTCTGGCATGGCACGCCGGCAGCAATCACGGGCAGAGGCTCACAGCCAAGGTCCTCGCAGAAGGTGAAGTATTCGTAATAACCTAAACCCATGGTCTGATGGTAGTGCCAGATGTTGAAGTCGCCTTTGCGCTGTTCCAGCGGACCAATGGTGTTCTTCCACTTGTAGATGTTGTCGATGCCATTGCCGTGGGTGAGGCAACCACCTGGGAAACGCATGAACTGGGGTTTGAGGTCGGCGATGGTCTGCGCCAAGTCGGCACGCAGGCCGTTCTTCCGTCCTTTGAAAGTTTTCTCGGGAAACAAGCTGACGAAGTCGATGGCTACCTTGCCCTGCTGTTCGGGAGTGATGATCAGACGTCCTTTGGTCGTGGTGCCCGTGCAAGCCATTTTCACTTCCTGCTTCTTCCATTCTTTGGTGGCGTTGACGGATGTACTGCCCACACTCTTGCCTTGTTCATCAATGACTTGGATGCGCAACTTCTGCTTGCCGCCTTCAGGAAGTTTGGTCCATAGGGTGAGGAGGTATTTGTCGCCCTGCTTCACACTGATACCGTCGTAACCTTCGTTCACCAGGCTGCCACCTGTTTGCTTCACGTCCAGAAGGGCGTAGTGGGGATTGTTGGCATGGATGGGAGCGTCGGTCTCGATGCTCCAGTCGATGTCCTCACCATCGATGCGCCATGAGGTCTGGCTGTTCCAACGCCCATTGTCCTTGTTGCTGTACTCGAAGTCGCGGTTCTGCACGAGTTCGGCGTAAAGTCCTCCGTCGGCTGCCCAGCTGATGTCTTCGAAGAAGATGCCGATGAGTTTGTCGCTGATGCGTTTGTTGCCTGCCGGGTCGATGCTGAGTGTGGCTTTCACGTTCTTCAGCCTGGCAAAGCGGGTGGGGTCATCGCGCATCACCTCGTTGTTGCGGCTGCCTCTGTAAAGGGCGGCTTGGGCAAAGGTTTGCATCCCTTCCACCACATCCCATTCCACGCGGATGCACTGGCCTTGTTGCTCACGTCCCTCAATCAGTGCTTTCACATAGACATCCTTGTAGGTGTCGGCATTCGTCTTGGTTGGCGTACTCCAGTGCTGGAAGTCTTGGCTGCGCTGTTGGTAGGTATTGCCGTTGGATGTCTTATAGGTCACGACGAACTGGTTGCCTTCAACAGCAATGTAGGGTGCCACTACATTCTCGCCTGCCTGAGTGTAGGGATAGTCTTGTGGTTTCCAGTGGCAGAGGTCGGGGGTGAGGGTGGTGGAGAACTGGTTGCTGCGGTTGTTGAGTGCCCACACCACATACCATGTCCCGTCTTTGCGAGCCACTGATGGGTGGTACATCTTCTTCTCCGCTCCCCATGCGCCGTAGTCGCTTGAGACAAAACCATACCCATCGCCAATGGCAGTCCATGATTTCCTGTCGGTGCTGTAGGCGAACTTCAGACCACCGCCTCCATTGGCGTATTGGTCGGCATAGGTGAGGAGATAAACGGAGTCTGGATGGTTGACCGTTTTGGCTGTGCTGGTTTCTGCCGTGAAAAGCATGAAAGGCAATGCGGAAAATAATGATAAGTAAAAAGTTTTATTCATTGTCATCTAAATAGTTATAAAGTGTAGTTAAAGTTTTACTTGAAGTGTTGGAAGAAAAAGATAAAGGCAGCGAAAACATCATTTCGCTGCCTGTTGCTGTATGTGACTAAAGGGGGAGGAACTCCCATTTCAATACCAAATTGTCTTTCTTGCCAGTCGTTGGATCGATATCCATCATCACGCTTGCCACGCATTTCGAACGTTGGGAATACATCACCACCTGATAGCGTTCGATGTCGCCACGCCAGAAAGCGCGTACCAATTCGGTCTTTTGCTTGTCGCTGTATTTTGTCCACGATGCCACGGGATACAAGTCGGCATGAGGACCGGTCAGGGTGATGTCGTCGTTGCTTTCGATGGCGAATCCGTCGAGGTTGCTGATGTAGGTCAGACCCATCAGGTCGATGGCTGCCTTGAAGTTGTTGACAAGGCTGTCGAGCACCCATTCCTCCATGGCTGTGTTGTACGTGCTTTTGGCGATGAGTGTGCGGCATGCTGTCTGCTCCACACGATTCAGACCTGAAGTGTCGAAGTGGTAGATACGCTGGGCATTCAAGGTATCTTTGGCCATATCTGTTGAACCCTCGTCGATCAAGATCACTTGTCCTTTCCATACGAGCAGTGATGCGGAGTCGGTGACGTCAATCTTGTTCAGCAGGTCGTCTTTACGGTCGCCCCAGTTGGCGTTGATGACTTCGCAAGGATTCACTTTCAGGTCTGCTCGGACAGTGTTGGCAGAACCGAAGATGGTACCTTGCTCGCCATTGGCAGAATAATTGATATGGGATGCATTGAAAGTTACCGTGTAGTTGCCAGGCTTTGTCGGGGCGTAGAAACTGAACTCAGGTTGAGACTCAGTGGGACTGACTTGGTGCCAGGTGTAGGTTGTGCCGTCGCTGAGTGTGAATTGATAGTCGCAACTGGTCAGATACTCGCCAGGGTCGGTGTATTCCACCAGTCCCTGGACTTTCTGTCCGGCATAGACTGGGTTGGGGTTGAGTGTCAGGTTCTTGTAAACAGGAGAGCGAGACACATAGTCATTACTTTCTGAACAACTGATTAAAAGCATACCGTAGAGCATTAGCCCTACTGATGAAACCACGAGAACTCTTTTCATAATTCTTTATTTACTTATATATCGACACGATATGTCGTGTCCGCTGACGTTGGTTTGTTTGTTTTGTAGGGACGCGAAATGTCGCATCCGCTCTTATTCACTGCAAATTTACGCTTTTTTCTCTGTATATCTTTTACCAATCGCTATTTTAACAGCTTTTTGCATTATTTCTATCTGTAGTAGTTGTTCTGTTCTCATGTAAGGATGCGACGTGTCGCGTCCGAATCATAGCGGATGCAACACGTCACATATAAGTCATAGCGGACGCGACATGTCGCGTCCCTACGGTCAATCTATAAATCACACGCATGTAAGGTAGGAGGAGTTTTTGAAGACTCCCGCTGCCCCGTCATTTGAACATGCTCTGCTTGATGAACTGCTGTACATCGGCAGGCGTGTCCTTTGTTTTGCAGCGATCCACAATGTAGCGGATCACTTTGTCGGGCATCGTTGTGTGCTTTACCCAGGAATCCGTACGGTTCTTCCAACGCCCACGGTAATGGGTCTTGTCGGTCAGAATGACAGCGTCTTTCAGTGCAGGACGCCCCATTTCCACGTACCAGCCGTTTTTAAGACTATACGTGCCATACTCTTGGGGCATGACCACTATCTTACCCTCGGTAGATAGGACAATTCCTGCTGCGGCATATTCACCATCCGGTCCGTAGTACTTGAACTGGGTGTAGCCAGTAGCCTTCCCACCCATGATTTTCTTCTCACCATCGTATTGTGCCCATTCGAGCGTCCATGCGCCGATGATGTCTTTGTCGGAGACTCTTGCGGTCTGGGCGTTGACTTGGATTGCGCACATCAGCAGTGCAGCCAGGGTCATGATTGTCTGTTGAATCTGTTTCATAAACTTTCGTATTTTAGATAAATATGATGTAAAAAATCGGATGCTAAATTAAGGGGACTTCTATAAATTCCCCGTTCAATTATTATCAACCATAAAAAAAGCAGATATGAACTCTTTCGTAAATTTTGGTCTTTCTTTGCATCTGGCTGATTGTCATTCGGTCACAATGCCCGCATTGCTCCCTCATGCCGCACAGCCATCTGCTAAAGAAATCCTTCAAAATTTCCTGAAAGACAATTTATAGAAGCCCCCTTAAACGAATTGCGATGCGTGGCAATGGATTATTGATTGCATTTGGTTCGCATCAGGTTCGCAAGTGGTTCGCACCTCCCTTTTATGTACCGATAGAGAGGATAAAGTCGTCCCAGTCCTTGGCTCCGCCCTCGCGGTCGAACACTTTCTTGTAGAGTCGTTTGCGCAGACTGCTGATGGTGCTTGGCTCGCGAGCCAGCACGGCTGCAATGTCCTTCGTGGGGATTCGCAGCTTGATGAGTAGGCAGGTGTGGTATTCCACACCGGACATGGGGTGGAGACTCCGCAGCTGGGTGGTGAAGCCGGGATAGACGGTCTTCAGGCTGTGCTCTACCTGCTCCCATTCCTCGTCTTTCATCAGTTCGCCGGTAGCTATGCGATGCTGCAATATGAAATATTCGTCGGAGGCGAAAAAGGTGTCCTCTACCGACTTTGCGGCTTGGCGTACGGGTTGCGGACGGTTCTCCTGCATTTCCTGAATCTGC
Organism: uncultured Bacteroides sp.; assembly: GCA_946628545.1. Lineage (GTDB taxonomy): Bacteria > Bacteroidota > Bacteroidia > Bacteroidales > Bacteroidaceae > RUG11857. Next base: position 11,529 of record CAMOWU010000043.1, read on the forward strand.
TGGAGCTGGAGTTGGAGTTGCTGACGACGACGACGACCGACAATGTAGTATGCCACGAAAAGAGTGATGACGACGGTAATGGTGGCGATGAGCCACTGTATGTAGTTGGCCTGCTGACGCTCGTGGGCTGATAGCACGTACTTCTGTGCGTTGGCGGTCTCGGTGCTGATAGAAGTGCTCGCGAAGATGTCGAGCAAGTCGTCGCCCCACTCGCGGTAGATATCGTCTGCACAAGAATATGTGTAGCACGCACCCATGCGTTGGATGGTGATGGTGCTGTCGGTGACATGGAGCGGATGAGGGTCGTCGTCCTCTAAGTAGAGCCATTCGCCACCGCCCTTGTCAATGAGCGTGACTGTGTTCGTTCCGATTGGCTGGATGAGCAAACCTGTTGGCGTAGTGGAGATGCCGCACACGCAGAGATTGTTCTCCCTGTCGTAGATGAGACAGGATGTACCCTCACCATCCATCGTCAAATCCTTCTCCGAACCCGAAGGGTAAAGTATATGTTGCAGCACCCAGACCCCTGTTAGTTCGAAGGGGGTGTGGCTCTGTTGCTTATTGGTGCAGGAGAAGAGGGTGAGCAGCAGCGCGAGACAGGTGATGAAATGGGAATAGTTCATGCGTTTATTTGTTTTTGATTGCAAAAATACTTGGTTTTCCCGCAAAAAGCGTGAAATCTTGTTCGCATTTTGCTTGCATTTCACTTTTGCTTCTGGTTGCAGTCATTTTTGCCCCAAATTCTTCCTTTCCATTCTGCGGTAGCGTCCTATGACATGTATTTTGAAGAATGCTCTTGGTTAACGACTTTTGAAACAGGAATGAATTGTGAATAAACGTTTCATTTCTATAAAGAAAAGTTAAAAACCAGGCAAAATAAGCTGTTCGATCCATTTGGGAAGTATAAATCTTTCTACCTTTTGCTTCTTTTGCATCAAACAAAAATATGATCCAGAATGAAGAAAAATGAAAACACTTTGACCAGGAATGAATTTCAACTGATGTCCATCTTATGGGATATCGGTCATTCTGCATGCACATGGGACATCATCGAACGCTGGCCTGACCCCAAACCTGCCTACACCACAGTCGCCACCTATCTGAAGGTGCTTCAGGAGAAGGGCTTCGTGGATTATTTCAAGCATGAGGGCGAAGGCAAGACCCACCTGTTTGTGGCCAAGGTCACAAGGGCGGAATATACCCGCCAGGCGATACAGGACGTGAAGCAGAACCTCTTCGACGACAGCATCAAGAAGATGTTCAACTTCTTTGTCCACGAGGAACACCTGACTGCGGAGGAGATTCAGAAACTGCTAAACGAACTGGAGGAGGACTGACACGATGACTACCATACTTGTTTATTCCCTGAAATCGCCTTTTGTGCTTACGTTGCTCTACTTGCCCTACACGCTGATGCTGAGGCGTGAACGCTTCTTTCGTCTGAATCGTCTGACGCTGCTCGGTATTCTTGTCACAGCACTGTTGATGCCATTGTGCCGATTTGAAGTCCATGTACCTGTTGAGGAAACCACCTCTACCATTGTCCAGACTCAGGAACTGGTTGATCGCACCGAGACGATGATTGTATCGCCCAGTCCGTCATCCCACTGGGGAGTTTGGGAATGGATAGCCCTGATCTATACTGTTGGTGTGGCTCTTATGGTGTGTCTCCGAATCTACCAACTGACACAGATCCGACGTATCATCCGCAGTGGTTGCCTGTGGCGGCAGGTCGAAGACGACGGTGTCACCATTTATTGTCATGCAGGCAACGAAGTGCCTTTCAGCTGGATGAACAGCATCGTCGTCAGCCAACAAGATTATGAGTCCAATAGCCGCGAGATCCTACTCCACGAAAGGGCACACATCCATTGTCGGCACTCCTTCGACATCCTGTTGCTCAACTTGGCAGAAGCCTTGCAATGGTGGAACCCCTTCATCTACAGATTAGGCGCCAGCTTGCGCGATGTTCATGAATTCGAGGCAGATGACCACGTGCTTCGTCAAGGCGTCTCACTCAACAGCTACCAGCGGTTGCTGATTCGCAAGGCTGTGGCAGGCAACTCCTTTGTGTTTGCCAACAACTTCAACTGCAACAACGTCATGAAGCGCATCGAGATGATGAAACGCCTGGATTCCAGTCCGTGGCTCCGTACAAAAGTGTTGTACGTCGTACCGCTCCTGCTCTTCACAGTCATCATCTCAGCTCAACCAGTCATAGAACCTCTGTTCATCCTTGATGGCGAGGAAGTGGGCCAGGAAAGGGCTCTTCAGATTCCGGAAGACAGCATCGACCATATCACTGTGCTCAAAGGTGTGAGTGCTACAGCAATCTATGGAGAAAGAGGAAAGGGCGGTGTCGCTGAGATCGTGACCATCTCCGCGAGAGACCTTCCTGTTGATACGGCTATGGAAGAGGAAAATGATGAGGTGTTCATCATTGCTGAGGAAATGCCCGAGTTTGTAGGTGGTGAATCAGCTTTGCAGAAGTACATACAGCAACAAATGAACAATCCGTCGGAAATCTCCGAGTATGGGCTTCAAGGACGGTTTGACGTTTCCTTCATTGTCGAGAAAGATGGTTCCATAACCAATGTGACCGCACAAATGGTGCGACAGGATGAATCGGGGGCAGACGCAGCCATCAGAGGTTTTCAGCGCGATGGCAAGCCCAACCCCGACCCAGAAACAATCACTCACCTGATGCACGTCTGGAAATCGTCGGCGGAAGGGATTATCGCCAAGATGCCTCGTTGGAAACCCGCACGTCAACGTGGGCGGACAGTAAGGTGCAAAGTCACCGTACCGCTGTACTACCACATGGATTGATCTCTATATAACAACCTTATAAACAAATAAATAACAGTTCAAGACATCGCTTGAACAGCCTTTCTTATGCCCTTACATGGTGAACCACCATGGACAGATTGCAGTGCAAAAGGGACAACATGTAGCAAAATCCCGAATCCCAATCATCTTCTTACCTCTTAAGGACAATCACATCAAATTAATCATCATAATGAAAAAACTATTGTTCATGTTCATTGGAATCCTCATGCTGAGCACAACAACGTATGCCCAGAATGACAGCATAGACCAGTGCCAGTTTGTGGTAGTCTATGACTTTGTGACGAATACAACGGATAAAAACAACAACGCCGTGAAAGACTCGGTGCAGTTGGCAGTCATGGTGGGGAGCCATACTGCGAAGTGCATGGAGTATAATCGCACAATGATGGAGGACTTCGGCGAGTGGAAGAACCGTGATTACCAGTACGGCGAATGGAATGCTCGGAAATATAATCTACCTGTGCTGTTCACCGGACATCCCGACGGCGAAGTGAGTTCTTTCGACAAAGTTGTGCCCAACCGCTACTTCTATACGGAACCCTTGCCTGATTTCGCTTGGAAGTTGGCCGACGACACGCTCACCGTCTGTGGCTATCTCTGTCAGAAAGCTGTTGGCAAGTATGGCGGAAGGACGTGGACGGCATGGTATTCGGAAGATGTGCCTGCCTCCTTTGGCCCTTGGAAACTGAGCGGACTGCCTGGCATGATTCTTTTAGCGGAGGACGCAGACGGTATCTTCACGTTCCTCTGTGTGGGACTGATGCAAAGGACGGCTCCTATCAAGTATTTCAACAAGGGAGGCTACACGGTCCTCAAGCGTGATCAGTTCATTGCCCACCGCAACAAACTCTATTGCAGCAAGAAGTACGTGCAGAAGCCGAACTACTACATTCCGCAGGGAACCTACGACCAGCTGGGTATCATCGAGATGTGGCCTGGTGGTCCTGAGCCGCCAGCAGAGGAAAAGCTGTCGGTTGTGGCTACGGATATGATTATCCCGAAAGTTGTCAACGCATATCAGCCACTGGAGAAGAAATAGAAGAAATATACGACTGTTATGCCCATAAAACAAAGAGTCCTGCAGCAAAACGTTTACAACTCTGTATCCAAATAAATCCTGAAAAATAATATTTAGAAGTCCCTATAAATGTAGGTTGTGCAATGAAAACAAAGCTAACAATTATCCTTGCATTTGTTGCCAGCACAATGTCGGCACAGATGCTTACACGTGGCAATGAGAAGCTTGATACTTTGTGCCAGACAAAGTTTACGGCAGTCTATCAGTATTCAATCAGCACATCCGATGCCGAAGGGCATCCTGTCACCGACTCCATCCGTCTGGCCTTGCAGGTGGGCGATGGCGTGTGGAAGACATGGACCTACGAGCGCTATCTGTTTCAGCAGCAAAGAGACGCGGAGATTGGCGACGACCACTTTTGGTTCATGCATAATGAGGCGCTGATGCATATCGCCACAACTACGGTGGGCTATCCAGAAGGTAAGACCATTTCGCTTGAATCGATTCCGCCACTTCAGTATGAGGTAACTGAAGATACAGAAACACCGACATGGAAAATTGTGGAAGGAAGCGACTCTGTTTGCGGCTATCTGTGCCAAAAGGCAAGTGGAAAGTTCCGTGGCAAGACATGGAATGTGCTTTATGCCGAGGGCATTCCTACCGCAGCCGGCCCTTGGAAATTGCAGGGATTACCGGGCTTGATAACCTACGCTGCAGACGATGAGGGCATCCATACGTTCAAGCTTATCGGCATTTATCAAGAAGCGGTACCCATCACATATTCTGCTGGTTCGATGGTTTCAAAGTTTTCCATGGAAGAGCTCCGTATGATAACGACAGTGATACCATACGAGACAGCTACAAGAGAGGAAATGCAGAAACAGAAAAAGAACGTTTTTGGCAATCGCTTGTACCCGTCCAATCCCAGGTTTTATATGACTGGTTCGAATGAAATCCTAAGTGTAGGGCAAAAGAGTGGAAACTATCAATTCATGGGTGGACTGTATGTACCAGACAAAGCTCATAAGTATCAACCACTGGAACTAAAATAAAGATAATGAAACGCTCCTTCTTCTTGATATTATGTATGGCCGTATCGATTGTCTCCTTGGCTCAGGTCAAGGTGACGGGGCGTGTGGTGGACCTGCAAAACAAGCCCGTGAGCGACGTGATTGTGAAATTGGTAAGCGGCACGAAGACGCTGGCGTTCACCAGTACGAATGCGAAGGGCGAGTATGCGCTGGAACTGAAGGGGGCGCCGACTGGTGAAAGGCTACGGGTAGGCGAGCGAAGCTCGGGAATGGTATCGCTGCAGTTCAACCATATCAGCTATGAGAAGGTGTCGGAACGGCTGACGCTGAAAGAGCGTGTGACGAAGGTGGATATGATTCTGACACCCAAAAACATATCGCTGAAGGAGGTGACGGTGAAGCCCGACCCGCTGCGCCAACAGGGCGACACGCTCACCTACAACCTCGCGTCATTTCTCAAGAAAGGTGATGTGACACTCGAAGACGGATTGAAGAATCTGCCAGGCATCAGCATTTCGGAGAGCGGTGCCATCAGCTACATGGGCAAGGGCATTTCCAACTTCTACATCGGCGGTCTCGACATGCTTGGCGGCCGCTACAATCTTGCCACGAAGAATATCCCTGCCGAATATGCCACTCAGGTGGATATCATGAAGCACCACAAGCATCGAAAGATAGATGCCGACGAGGAGAGCGATGCCGTGGCTATCAATATAAAACTGAGCAACAAAGCAAGGTTCAAGCCATTTGGACAACCTGAGTTTGGTGTCGGTGCGAGGGAGAACAAGCTTTTGTATGCAGGAGGTGCCACTGGGATGATGTTTACGGACAATTTCCAGTTGCTGGCATCTGCGAAATATAGCAATAGCGGCAACTTTGGCCTCTACGATATGGTCAATCACTCCGGCGGCGACAATTTCGGCTCGCTGGCTACCGACAAACTCCCTGCATGGGGACAGGTAGGCAGCAGTGTCGGTGAATCGGTCTATCGCACAAATGGTTATGGCAGTCTCAATGCCATACAGAAGATGGACAGTGTGCGACTGGTCAGGGTCAATGCTGATTACACCTACGAGCGCATGAACAGCAGCGCCAGTTCAGAGGCGTATTACTTTGCAGGTGGTGACAACATCTATATCGCTGAGTCGGTCAATCCGCTTGCCAAGGCTCATCGCCCTATGTTCAGCGTGAAGTTTGAGAACAATGCAAGCAATCATTATTTCTCAGACATTTTCAGCGCAAAGGCACAGTTTCTCACGAATGAAAGTCCCATCCTGACACTCACAAGCGGAGATAATGATGCCGTGCAGAATAGTCAGCACAGGGATGCTACTTCCATCAATCTGCACAACAACTTTTGGGGCACCATACGTATGGGCAAGAAGAAGCTGTCGTTTACGAGCAATGTCGATTTCATCCGCACACCAAAGGTGCTGATGCTGATGAACGATATCTCGCAGAGCGGTCAGAGTTCTCAACTCAACACTCGTCATAGCACTTCGCTGCAAGTGAAATTAGGACGCAAATGGAGGATAGACATGCCCATCGAACTCACTGCAAACTACAACTTCATTGAGACGAACCTCGTAAAGCCAGACTTCGCAGACCAAAGTCAGCAAAAGGCTACGGGTGGGCAAGCGGAGCTCGGGAATGTGAGCGGATGGAAACTCGTGCCAGGCGTCAATCCTTCCACCTCATGGACATCGGCAGACAAGAAGTTCTATTCTTCGATGGGTGTCAATATGAAGATGCTGAACCTGAATTATCTGTCCCGCTACGATAACAAGCGCACCACCATGTCTGAAGTGTTTGTAGAACCGCATATCTCCCTCCGCTACACGTTCAACGCAACATCTGAAATGAGCTTTAGTAGCGGTTTCAGCAACGCTGCCGGCGACATCATGGATCTTCTTACCACGCCTGTTCAGACGAGTTATCGCAGCACTTCCGCAGCATCGGGAGTGATAGGCAAGAGCCAGTCTTGGAGCACCAATCTTCGATACACCAAGCAAGTGCCATTCAGCTACTTCACCTTTGGTGCAAATGCCAGTTACACTCAAGGCAAACGCAATGTGCTCTCGTCCCGCACAGTGAGCCAGACGGCAACAGAAAGTACATCAATATTCCGTGACAGTCATTCGCGGTCGGCAAGTGGAGGCTTCAATGCGTCGAAGAACATTCTCTCCATTTTCACGAAGCTCTCAGCCAATGCCAACGTGTCGTGGGGGAGCAGCGAGTATATGATGCAGAATAGTCTTGTCACCTCTTACCATACGGGCTACAGCGTGCGTCTGCAAGCCGACATCACGCCGGTTCCTTGGCTTGAGACAAACATTCGAGGTGATTATGGAAAGGACTTCCTGCGCACCATGTCCTCACGCCAGTCGTCCGACAATCTCCGTTGTACTGGCTCGGTGGCGGTATTCCCGATTCCATCTGTTGAGATACGCAGCACATGTAACTTCATGCACAATATGGTGGAGCCTGGCAAGTACAAAGATGCCTCTATGCTCTCAGCCTCGGTTCAGTACAAGGCCAAGCGGGCTGTGTGGAAACTCACAGGAGAAAACCTCCTCGATGTGCGCCAATACACACGCACCTCATTCGTGGATACCGACCGTTTTGTACATACCACGAACCTCGTTGGTCGCACCGTCATGCTGACATGCAAACTACTTTTGGCTGGGAAGAAATAAAGAAGAAAAATTTACAACAATGAAAAAGATTTTAATGACAATGATGGCCCTTGCGCTGACGATAGAAGTGCAGGCGCAAGTAGTGACAATCGACACGGCGCAATTTGTGGCTGTATATGACTATGAGTGTAGAACACAGAACGACGAGGGACAAGACATTACCGACAAGATGCAAGTCGTGGTGCAGGTGGGACGGAAGGTGACGAAATCGATGCCGCGCTCTGTCTATCGACTGAGGGACGACTCGGAAGAGGCTGATGTAGAGGCAGACTATCAGGAGGCGTATGTGCACATGCCTACCGTATGGATAGGTTACCCCGAGGAGCAGACCACCGTGCGCGAATTTATCTTCCCGCATGAGTATGAGGGTAGCGAAGAAACACCAGAAATTGCGTGGACGCTCACCGACGACACTGTGACCGTGGGTGGCTACCTCTGCCAACAGGCTACGGCGACGTTCCGAGGTTTAAAGTGGCATGCCTATTACACCGAAGAGGTTCCCACGTCGGCTGGTCCTTGGAGGTTGCGCGGATTGCCCGGCCTCATCGTCGAGGTCAAGAGCGATGCACACACGTTCCGTCTCGTGGGGTTGCGGCAGGAGCGTGGAGCTATCACCGCCCCAGAGCAGCGTCCCGACGTGCAACGGATGAAGTATGCCAAACTGCTGAAGCACCGCAACGAGATTTACAGCAACCGCCAGTATGTCAAGAATCCGACATATTATGTGCCGGACCTACACCGTAGCATCAGCCACATGACAGTGTTCGTGTTCCAAATGAACGGCCAAGATTTTATCTTTGCCAATGGCTATCCCTTGCTGATGAAAGCACATGTGTATCAACCGTTGGAAAAGGAGTTGGATAATGACTGACTGGTGGAGCACACAAAAACATAAAACCCGCTCAGCTGTGAAGGAGAGCGGGAGTAGTTATGACTATTGAATCAGTTCATCCATTAGTTCAACAAAACTACAGGTTTACTGTGATAAATGCAAGGAAAACCGATGGAAAAGATTGACCTATAGCTCATTTTGCAGGATGAAACCTCCCTCAAATGCCGATACCATCAGATGTTTTGAGAGATTCAAACGTTTCAGGGCATAAATCGACGTTTGAAAATGGTCTATAGCTCATTTTGCAGGATGTGACCAGCCGCAATTCCCGATAACTACTAACTTTGCGGGCAATACAAAAGCCCTAAAGCAGAGTTTGTATGAACAAGAAAAAATGCGAGGTATGTGGTTCGACACATACAGTGAAGAATGGAGTACGCAAAGGTGTACAGTTATACAAATGTCAGGATTGTGGCCACCAGTTCCGAGCAGGGAATGGGGTGAATGAGGATGAGTTATGGGATGCTTACCAGCAGGAGAAGCAGACGATCAAGGAGCTTTCCGAACGCTTTGGAATGAGCGTAGCCACCATCAAGCGCAGGCTGCATGGCATCAAGCGTGAATGGGTGCAGCCGCCTCTGTCCGGTGCGGGCTTCGTGCATCTGGACGTTACCTATTGGGGGCGCAGCTTCGGTGTGCTGCTGGCATTGGACAACCAAACAGGAAAGCCACTGTATATAGCCTTCGTGAAGAGTGAGACGGTGAAGGACTACGAGGATGCTGTCAGCAGCATAAAAGGACGAGGCTACACCATCCGCGGGTTAATCATAGACGGCAAGCAGAGCCTGTTTAAGACGTTTTCTGAGTATCACATACAGATGTGCCAATTCCACATGAAACAGATTATCAGACGCTATCTGACTCAGAATCCTAAGATGCATGCCAGCAAGGAGTTGAAAGCTTTGGTGGACAGGCTGCACAAGGCAAATGAAAGTGATTTCAAGAGGGATTACCAGGAATGGAAAGAGGAGTGGAAGAACACGATTGACCACAAGAGCCTGCACAAGGACGGGAAGATGCACTATACGCATCAGCGGCTGAGAGCTGCGATGAACAGTTTGAACTTCTACCTGCCTTACCTCTTTACCTACCAACGGGAAGACTGCAAAGGAATGCCCAACACGAACAACAAAATCGAAGGGACATTCACTGATTTGAAGAAGAACCTGAACAACCACAGCGGCCTGACACTGCAGAACCGCAAGCGGTTCATTTCTGGGTTTTTCTTGGCATTGGAATCTAAGCTTGAACGGTCGAAGCTAGATACAAATAATGAAGAAACAGGCAACACGTAATGTGAAGCCTGTTCCGTTCAATCTTGAGTTCGCAGTCCTATTCCTCATGGAGTTGCTCCCCAGCAGAGCTCCACTATGCTTCAGACTGCGGAACAAAGGTACAAATTCTGTTTGGTCTGGCAATGAAAAAGCCAGAAAAACTCATCCTGCAATTTGAGCTATAGAACCCCTGTCACTTGAAAATATCCTGCAAAATGAGCTATATGCCAAAAGATTCAGTGTATGAACGTTAGAACTTGATGTTCACACCAGCCATGAAAGTGGCTTTGGGCATGGGGTAGCCGAGGTTGATCTCGTAGCGCTGGGCAAGCAGGTTTTCGCCCCGAAGCCAGAGGCCTACTATAGGATGCACCTGATAGTTGACGGTGGCATTGAGGAGCGTGAAGTTCTTTTTCTGTTCAGCGTCGCCAATAGCAGTGTAAAGACCGCTGATTTGCTGGATGCCGGCGATGACATTCCAGAGTCCGCAACGGTAGTGGGCACCGAGATACCCCTTGTAGGTTGGGGCTGCAACCACGGGATTCTTCATGTGCAGGTAGCTGTGGTTGGTGCTGACTTGCCAGTGGCTGTTGATGCGCCAGTTGGCTTCCATTTCTACACCCTTGTTTTGCAACTCACCTGTGTTGATGTTCTGTCGGTTGACGGTTTGGATGAGGTTGTCGGCCTTGAGGTAGAAAAGGTTGATGCCGTAGGTCAGGGCATTGTCGAACAGACGGTGGCGCCAGGAGAGCTCGTAGTTCATCATGCGCTCAGGCTTCAGGTCCTCGTTGGATGGTGGGTAGAGATACATCTCGCGCATGGAGGGGTTTCGGAACCCCTTGCTTACCATAGCCTTCAGTTCACCGCTTTCCATGGGGCGCACCACGATTCCTCCCTGTGGAATCCATTCCGACCCCGTGACGCTGTGGTGGTCGAGGCGAATACCCGCATCGACGGTCAGCCAACTGAAGATGTCCTGACGGAAGTCCACGTAACCAGCCACCTCATTGCGATGGCTCGTGCCACTCTGTTTGTTTTGCGTTTCCAGCACCTCACCAGTCTCGCGGCTGGTGTAATAGGCCTTGCCGTAGATGTGTTGGTAATCTACACCCACGGTCAGTCGGTTGCCCTCGAACAGTCTGGCACTTTGATACCACGAGATACCAGTCAGGGCATCCTTGGAACGGAAGAGGCGGGTCTGTGGCTTGGCTCCTTCACCATAACCGTCGTTGATCTTATGCCGCCCGAAATTGTTATAGACGCTCAATGAACCGCTTGTACGGTCATAGTGGTTTTCCACTGCTGCCGTCACAACACCTCGGGTAATCCACTGGTCGGCCTCGTAAAGGGGTGAAGTGGTGCTGCCAGGATAAGAGGAGTTGAAGTGGGTGATGTCGGCATCGGCATAGATGTTCCAGTGATCCGACAAGTCGTAACCCAGTTTCACGTAGCCGCCATACTGCTCGAAGCCCATGCGTGGCCGATGGTTGTCGCTTCGGCTGTACTGTGCGGCAACTGTGGAACTGAATCGCCCGCTGCGCAACTGGTTGCTGGCCTCGCTTTGGAAAGTGCCATAAGAGCCTGCGCCAAGGTTGATATGGGTGCGGAGGCCGTCTTCTTTCATACCACGGGTGACGATATTGATCACACCGCCCATGGCGTTGCTGCCATAGAGCATGGAGGCAGGACCGCGCAGCACCTCCACGCGTTCAGCCATCATCGTCTGGTAGCTGTCGGAGATGGGATGACCATAGATACCCTGGTACTGGGGATGTCCGTCGATCAAGACGAGCAACTGTCCTGATCCGCCCGTGATGCCGCGCAGGTTGATGCCACCTGCGGCTCCACCCGACACACCGTAGCCCAGCATGCCTCTTGAGGTGACGAAGAGTCCGGGCACTTGCTCCACCAGTGTGGGCAAGACACTGGTCTGCTGTTGTTCGGTCAAAGCCTCTCGTCCCACGATATTGACGGTCATGGGCAGGTGGCGGATATCGGTCTGGTTGCGTGTACCAGTCACTACTACGTTATCGAGTCTGACAGATGTGGTGTCGGGAAGGGTGGTTTGTGCATAAGAAGTCAGCGGCAACCACAGGAGGGATAAAAGTGTTTTCTTTAACATATTGTTTGTGTTGTAGGGGACGCGACGTGTCGCATTTGCATTCATTTCAATTCTGCAAATTTACACATTTTCATGAAAATATTTTCTCTTTATCGTCGTATGCCTTTTCTTTTCGTGTGTTTTTTCCTTGAAAGTCGTTGCTCTTGTATGTTTTTTCATGAAAAAAGAGTAAGTTTGCACAACCAATTTGCAATGATAATGATTCAACAGACTGAATTCTCACTCACACCGAAACGTCGTGGCTTCCATCTCGTCACTGCGGAGATTGTGCAGCAACTGCCAAAACCATTGCCTCAGACTGGACTGCTTCATCTTTTCGTCAAGCACACCAGTTGTGGACTGAGTATCAACGAAAATGCAGACCCCGACGTGCGTGGCGACATGGAGAAGATTTTCAATAGGCTCGTGAAGGAAGGCGAACCTTACTACGACCACACCATGGAGGGGCTGGACGACATGCCGGCACATGCCAAGAGCACACTTGCCGGTGTTGCGCTCACCATACCCATTTCGCGTGGACGACTCAACCTTGGCACATGGCAGGGCATCTACCTCTGCGAATTTCGCGACTACGGCGGACCGCGGAAGATTGTAGCCACAGTCATTGGGGAATAATCCTCTATTTTCAATTTGATAAATCATTAAAGATATATGCAACGTCTAAAAACATTCTTGGTATCAATCCTCCTGTTTTTCTCTATGGCTACTGTTTTTGCCCAAATAGAATCGGGTAGGGGGGCAACATCTCCCCAAACCCATCGTCTTGATTGCCTGCAACCACCCTATCTGAAATGGGGCGACAAAATAGCGCTCATCTCTCCAGGCTATGCCACTCCGATGGAGAACGTGGAGAAAACCGTCAATGTATTGCGCCGATGGGGATTCAATCCCGTGGTGGGCAAGAACGTCGGCAAGGTGGATGCCGGCAAGTATGGTGGTACGGTCGAGGAGCGTTATGCCGATCTCACTTGGGCACTCAACGATCCCGAGATCAAGGCAATCATCTGCAATCGTGGCGGTTATGGCGCCATCCATCTGGTTGACAAGATCACACCGGCAGACTTCACCACTCATGCCAAATGGCTGGTGGGATTCAGCGACATCACTACTCTCCACGGCATGGAGTCGTGTGCGGGAGTGATGAGCATCCACGGCACCATGAGTTCTGCCCTCGCTGCAGGTGGCCGAGATGCCACCAGCACCTTGATGCGCGACCTCTTGATGGGTAAGGTGCCTCGCTACGAACTGCCTCCACATCGCAGCAACCAGTTGGGGCATGCTTCTGGAGTGCTGGTGGGTGGCAACCTCTGCACTTTTACCCCTCTTGCCGGAAGTTGGGCTGATGCTACTGCTTGCGACAACTTCATCCTCTTCATCGAAGAAGTAGGGGAGTCGATGCACAACATTGACCGACTCATCAACATGCTGCGTCTGCAAGGCGCGTTCAAGCGTTGCCGTGGAGTGGTGTTGGGTGAGTTCCTGGAGTGCAGAAGCGACCTCAGCTACGAGAGTGTGGAAGCGATGATCTGCCAATACTTGAAGCCTTATGGCATCCCTGTGGTCTGCGGCTTCCCTGGCGGACACGACAAGATCAACCTCCCCTTGGTCATGGGAGCGCCCACCACCATCGACGTGCGTCCTGATGGAGCCACCATCTCGTTCGACATCAAAGGAGAGCAAGTTGTGGTCAAAACGGCATCTGTCACTGCAGCACCTGTGGAATAATCTCTCATTTCGATGACAGCTACTTCCAACAATCGTCTGGTCGTCTCGGTGCTGGTCATGGTCTGCGTGGCGCATCTGCTCAACGACCTCTTGCAATCGGTCATCCCATCCGTCTATCCTTTGCTTAAGGAAAGCTTTGGCTTGTCATTCTTGCAGATTGGTGCCATCACCTTGGTCAACAATATTACGTCGAGCATCATGCAGCCTGTGGTGGGCTATTATTCCGACAAGCACCCTCATCCTTTCCTTTTGGCTCTGGGCATGGGATGCACCTTCGCCGGTCTGTTGCTTTTGGCCTTTGCCAGTCAGTTTCCACTGATTCTTGTAGCCGTGGCACTGGTGGGATTGGGTTCGGCTGTGTTGCATCCCGAGGCTTCGCGTGTGGCTCGTATGGCTTCGGGCAATAGCAAGGGATTGGCGCAGTCTATTTTCCAGATCGGTGGCAACATGGGACGTTCGTTGGGACCAGTTGTCGTGGCGTTGGTCGTGGTCAGGTTGGGGCGGTGGAGCATCAGCCTTGTGTCGCTCATTGCCTTCGTGGCTGTGATGGTGCTGGTATGGGTGGGGCGATGGTATCGTCGGCAACTCTTGTTGGGACAGCAGACGGGCAAGTCGAAGTTCGACCAGGAGAATACTACCACACTGACTCGACGACAAGTGATCTGGGCTTTGGTGGTGTTGCTTGTCCTCATGTTTTCCAAGGACTTTTATCTGAGTAATTTGCAGAATTACTTCACGTTCTTTCTCATAGATAAGTTCGGCATCTCTATCGAGGCCAGTCAGTATTGCCTTTTCGCTCTGCTCTTCTCGTCTGCTTTCGGATTGATACTTGGCGGTCGTTTGGGCGACAAGTATGGTCGCAAGTATGTCATCTGGGTGAGCATCCTCGGTGCGGCTCCTTTTGCATTGCTCATGCCCTATTGCAACCTGACGTGGACCATCATCCTCGCCATCCTCACGGGGATGATCATTTTCACCAGCACCTCAGCCATATTGGTCTATGCGATGGACATCCTGCCAGGCAATGTCGGGATGATTAGCGGTGTTTTCTTTGGCCTCTCTTTCGGGTTGGGAGGAATAGGTTCTGCACTCTTCGGCTGGGTGGCGGACGTGCGCAGCATTGAATTTGTCTTCCAACTCACAGCCTTTCTTCCGCTCCTCGGTTTTGTGGCCTACTGGCTGCCCAAAGACAGATATTAGGAGGTGCGGCATTCCTGCCGCACAATCATGTTCTGCAAATCACGTTCTGCAAATCATGTTCTGCAAATCATGTTCTGCAAATCGTGTTCTGCAAATCGTGTTCTGCAAATCATGTTCTGCAAATCATGTTCTGCAAATCGTGTTCTGCAAATCATGTTCGGCAGGAATGCCGAACCTCCTAAAGCTAATAGATACAGTCCCTCTATGAAATGTTAAATTCTTCTCGTTTTACAGATAATTCTCTTAAATC
>CAMOWU010000044.1 GCA_946628545.1 uncultured Bacteroides sp.
TGTGCTCAAGCAATGGTATGAGGGGAAGTAATCTATTTGTTGTAAACCAGGTTGCTCTCTATTTGTTGTAAACCAGGTTGCCCTCTTTCTCTGTCACCTTGCCACGCTGGATCAGAATCGTGATGACCCTGTCGATGGCGTTCACAATCTTCGGACCACGGCGTGAGAAGCCCAGCAGATGTGCTACCTGCAAGACCAGGTCGGCTCGTGGCAGTGAGATGAGTTGGCTCATGGCGTAATCTGTGGCGTTGACAATCTCGATCATCGGAATGTCTGTGATCTCACGTCCTTCTTCCTTTCGATAGATGCTGAAGTCGCGTGCCACCTCCAACGATGTCCAGTAAGTCCTTGTCTCTGCATCCGACAACGGGTCGAGATAATATGGCTTCAACAAGGTGTCGATGATGGACTGAAGAGATGGTGTGATTCTCGGCTGGTCGGTCAGTCGGGCGATGGTCTTATATAAATAGGTGTTGTTCACCGGTTGCTCGCAGGTGATGATCTTCTGCACCATCTTGCCCAAAGTGTTGGCACTCTTGCGGTCGGTGAATGGAGGGAAGACAATCTGCTTGTCTATCTGTGCATGCACATACATCGACTCGCGCTCGTTCACGTCTTCAATCACCTTTTCGCCTTGGAGCAATGTGGCGATGGGGGCGTTGGCGTCGGCAGTCTGGGAAGATTCCAATGTCGCTTTCTTCTCGGCTTTCTTCTCGTTATCCGCAGTAGTCTTGTTGAACGACCCTACGTTCTCGCCGTAAGGCTTGGGCTGCGTGTTGTTCTTCTTCTCTTCAACGGCTTTGTCAATGGCTTCGATGATCCGTTGCATCACACGTTGTTTGTTTTGGAACCAATCCACCGACCATACGCGTATGATGCTCCAGTGAAGGCCGCGCAGCACACCGGTCTGGACAATCTCACGGTCGCGGGCTGTCTTGGTCTCATAGTAGTTCTTTCCGTCGCAAAGGATACCGAGCAAGTACTCATTCTTGTCGTCGGGGTTGCAAACGGCGATATCGACTTTGAAATTGGAACGTCCCACCAAAGTGGTCACCTCATAACCTTTGCTCTTCAGTTCATTGGCAATCAGCTGTGGCAATGCTTTCTCGGTTCCTGTAGTGGCAGGACCTTTGTTGCTGGTGAACAAGCTGCCATCGAGTGAGAGACGTCCTGTGGAAGCGAACTCCAGGAAGTTCTTCAGACCCTCCACGCCCCGCGCGTTTGAACGGCGCAGGTCGATTTGCTCAGGACGCAGTGTGGAGAAGACGATCATCTCGTAGCGTGCACGCGACACTGCCACATTCAGACGACGCTCTCCACCGGCATTGTTCAATGGTCCGAAGTTCATCGAAACATGGCCTGATTTGTCGGGACCGTAACCCACCGAGAACAAGATCACGTCGCGCTCGTCGCCCTGAACGTTCTCCAGGTTCTTGATGAAGATGGGTTCGTTGCAGTTGTAGGCCATTTCCTCCAAAGCAGGATGTTTGGCCAGTTCCTCAATGAGGATGTCCTCGATGAGGTTCTGCTGCACCTTGCTGAACGACACGATACCAATGCTCAGGTTCCTGAGTTGCTCGTCGTTCAGGCGTCGGATGACTTCGGCAACGATGGCCTCGGCCTCAGCCCTATTGCTGCGGCTGTGTCCCTTGTCGTAAGTACCTTCAATGGGAACGAACGAAACCTTCTGCAGACGGTCGTCCACCGACGGGAAAGTGTAGAGCTTGCTTTCATAGTAGTTGGCGTTGCTGAAGGCAATCAGGCTCTCGTGTTTGCTGCGGTAGTGCCAACTCAGATAGTGGCTGGGCATCGAGAGGGTGATGCAGTCGTCGAGGATGCTTTCCATGTCGTCGATGTCGGACTCCTCCTCATCCACCTGCTGTGTGGAGAAGAAACTGGTAGGTGGCATTTGTTTGGGGTCGCCCACGCAGATGAGCGCCTTTCCGCGTGCGATGGCACCCACCGCCTCGCTTGTAGGCATCTGTGAGGCCTCGTCGAACACCACAAGGTCGAACTTCTCGTTATTCAGGTCGATGTACTGCGCCACAGATATAGGGCTCATCAGCATGCATGGACAGAGTTTGGGCAGAAGAGTGGGAATCTGGTCGATGATCTTGCGGATGGACGAACCCCGACCGCCGTTCTGGATATTGCGCTTCAAGATGCCGATTTCGGAATTGGAAACGGCTGCAAGCGTTTGTGAAGGGATGTTGGCTGCCAGGCGGTAGTACAATTCCTTCTTGGTCAACTCCTGGAACTTCAAGGTCTCTTCCTTGTATTTCTTCACGGTGTCGTCGAAGATCAAACCGTCGAACATCTTCAATTTATCGTCGTTGGCGATGATGTGGGTGGCAAGGATATGGAACACGCCTTTGCGCAGGGCCACAATCGCGCTGTTGGGAGAGACGCCCGACTGCTCGATCAAGGTCACGGCATCGCCCATGCCAATCTGTCTCAGCTCTTGCTTGCGCATGGTCCATTGCGACCAGTCCTTGGCCAGATGCAACGACCCAATCCATTGATTGGCCCGTTCTTTCACAGTGGTGAGTATGTTGCGTTCTGGAAGGTCGATGATGGCGATGGAGCGTATGGCGGTCAGGCTGGTTTGCGTTTGTGCGAAGCTCTCTGTGTAGGCCTGTAGCAGGAAGTCTTTCAGGCTCTTCCATGTCCCCTCTGGAACGGAATAGAAGGTTTGTGCCACATCGGTGATTGACAAGCCGTGACGACGCTGATAGTCGCTGATCAACGCCGAGAGGCGTTTGCCGTTTTCGATGGATTTCTCCATGACCTCTATGCTTGGATTGGGCGAACTCTCATTCACCAGTATATTCATGCCTCGGTTCAGCAGCACGTTCACTTGTTCTTGCAACTGCTTGTGGCTGTCGAGAAGTCCGAAGAGGCGTGGCATGTCGTCGAACTTCACCGACGGACATGAGGGTTGCATGCGTTGCATGAACGACCGTTTGGCAAAGAAGCGTGGAATGAACCATTTGCTGGCGATTTCTTCCCATTCGGCGCGTAGCTTACGGCTATCGTAATTGAAGATGTCCTGTCGGCACAGTTGCAGGATCATCGACGCCACTTCGTTGCGTCGCTTGCTGGTGGCAAGAAATTCCATGGCCAGTTGCGACTTCTCCTCGTTGGTGCAGACCGTGAAGAGGTCGTAATTGAGCACAGGTGTACCTGCAAGGGTGGTCAGATAGTCGTTGAGCCAAGTGTAGTCGGTGTCGTCGATGATAATGGTTTTGCCCAGATGTTGCTCCACATTCTTGGCGGTGTCGCGAAGTATGTCGAACTTGCGGCAGAAATCGGTGAGTGATTGGCTGAGACGCTCAAGTGAGGTGGGGTCGGTCAGTACTGGTTCCAGGCCAGCCAGAGGATGGTGGGCAGGATGTCCCGTGATGCTGAATACCGTGTTGAGGTCGCCGAGTTTCTCGCACCAGCTGTCCATCTGCTCTCGTGTGGCACGGAGGAAGGTCTGGCTGTCGGAAGGCTTCATTTCCTGGATGTTGTTGCCGTTCTCGTCTTTCTGGTGTTCCAGGTGCAAATAGCCTGTGATGCAGTCGTATAGCGAATATCCAGATGCATGTCGGGTATGGAGCGACTCCGTGTAGCCGATGAGTTTCTTGCGGTCGTTGAACAGTTTGTCGGCCATCTTCTTGTAGTCTTCGGGCTCCATGATGCGGACGGTGTCGAGAGCAGTCTTCATTTGGAGCAGGAAGTGCTGTTTCGTCACTTTGTTGGAGTGCAGTTCCAGACAGAAGGGTGCGAGGCCAATCTTGGCAAGGCGTTTCTGCACCACCGACAGGGCCGCCATCTTCTCAGCCACGAACAACACCCGCTTGCCTTGGTACAAAGCGTTGGCGATCATGTTGGTGATGGTCTGTGACTTGCCTGTTCCTGGAGGACCGTAGAGGATGAAACTCTTGCCACGACCGGATTCCACCACGGCTTCCATCTGTGAGGAATCGACGTCGATGGGGATGGCATAATCACTGGGTGCGTGGTTGCGGTCCAGGTCGCGGGCATCGACCAAGTCTTCTGTGTGCTCCAGTTTCACTTTGCCTTCGATCAAGGAAGCCACAACGGGGTTGTCCTTGAGTTTGGAGGCGTTGGTGTGGATGTCGTTCCACATCACGAACTTGCTGAAAGAGAAAAGTCCGAGCATCGACTCGTTCAAGACGTTCCAGTTCTTCATCTCGCTGATGGCCTTGCGTACGGTGGTCAGCACCAATTTCACGTCTATGCCCTTGGCATCCGTGGGAAGGGGGTTGAGGGCGCCCAAGTCAACATGGAACTGAACCTTCAGCAGCTCCACCAGAGTGGTGTTGAGGATCATCTCCTCGTCGCGCGTTCGGATCACATAGTCTGTGCCGTTACGGCGGATGATGTCAACGGGCATGAGCAGGATGGGGGCGAAACGCGGCACCACGCTGCGCTCGTTCTCATACCACTTGAGCATGCCCAGAACCAGGAACAGTGTGTTGGCTCCGTTTTCCTCAATCGAGTTCCTCGAACTGCGGTAGAGGAATTTCAGGGCTGTCGATAACTCGGCATTGGTCAGGTAGGATATCAGTCGGTTGTGCTCTATCTCGTTGGCCACCAGTTCGCGCATGTGGGGAGCGGTCGCCTCGGAGTCGTAGATTTTGGTCTCGTCCAGCTCTATCTTGGTGTCGGGGTAGGGGATGATGCGATAGTCCTCACCGTCATACATGTGGTCTTCCAGCGCATCTATATTGAACGATACAAAGGGTACGGTCTTGCTGCCGTTGCGGCAGTTGAGCAGGTTGTTGCGCAAAGAGAAGTCGAGCAACTTGCGCTCCCAGATATCGAGTTTGCTCAGTTCTTTCTTATCGTAGTCGAGGTTGAGCTCCAGGTGGTCGTGTATCTTGATTTGTTCGGTGGCGTTGTCGTGCTGCAAACCCTCATTGGCAACCACGAAGCTGTCGCCTTCCTTGATCAACTGCGGAAGAGGTAATACACCGGCAGCCCTGCTGCGGCGCACATCCACAAAAAGTTGGAAGGTTTCGCTGTTGCGTATGTTGGATCCGGTCATTTCCACGGCATCGTCGAAAGTCAAAGCCTTGGAATTGGTAATGGCGGTGCTTTCCAGCAACACCAAGTAGTTGATGCCGTCCTCCGACGACTTGATCAGATAGGAGGCATCGTCGCCTACAACCTGCTGGTAGCAGAAATCGATCAGCCAAGCCCCGACGAAAGCGTGTCCTTGAATGAACACAATCACAGGATTGATGCTCGCTGCCTCAAGGACACTCGCCATCAGTAAGGTGGTGTCCAGGCAGTTGCCGAGTTTCTCGCTTAAAACCTTGTCCGCCAGACGGATGCGCTGACCGACAGCTTCAAAGCTTGGCGGAGCGCTCACATAGACAATACCCTCGCTTCGCAAAGCCTCATAGATGGCAGCCACCTGCATACGGACACGGTTGCGGTCGCCACTCTGGTAACCGTCCAACGTGCAACTGCCTGACATGCGCTCCAAAAACTGTGCGGCTTTCACCAGCACACGGCTGATATACTGGCTGTTGGGTGTCACGAATGATGAGATGAGCTCAGGCTTGATGCTTAGTCCTGTCCACTGGTCGTAAGCCATCAATCGGATGCTGTGCGACTGACGGAGAACAACCTCTTCGCCTACACTCAAGGAAGCCTCAAAACAAGTGTCGATCGACTCGGTCAGATTCAGCAACTCTTTTTGGTTGGTCGTGATGTCGATGCTGCTCACCTTGAGTTTGGTGTTGGCTGGAATCTCGTCGAACAGGACCTCGACGTGCTTGATCATCTCTCCGTCGAGGCTCAGTTTCACTGCCCTCACCGTTTCGTCGGTGTTGTTCTCTATTTCGCATGAAGTGATGTTTTTCACGCTGTTGTGCTGCATGCAGAAGTTGATGCAAGGCAGGTGTTCCAGTTTCAATGCAATGTTGTTCTCGGCCATAGCTATAGGGGTATTGGGTTGAGCTGTAAAAGTGACTTTTTATGTCTATTAAAATGCGAATTTACACATTTATTTTTTAATAACAATATGGAGAGCCCATTTTCCTGTTTTTTTATGCTTATAGAAGCAGGAAAGAAGGCATGTTTTTAAATGTTTCATTATATCTACTTTTTCAGGATATTTATACAAAAGTGGTTTATTCCTGCATATTTTCGGTGTTTTTAGGGTTGTTTTGTATAGTTTTGCAATGTGTTTATGCAAAAATGTTTCATGGGTATGACATTTGAGAGTTAAGAATTAAGAGTTAAGAGTTAAGAAAAATAGACTTTAGGCTTTAGGCTTTAGACGTTAGACTTTAGACTTTAGACTTTATTGAATGGTTAAGGGGTATGGTTTATAGAGGGCCGCCATGATAAGGCGGCTTACCTAACCGCCTTTCGGATGGTGTAATTCGTAACTTTGCAGATGGATGCACTGAGCATGGAAAGCTCGGGCACACTGCTCAACAAAGGGTTGGCGCGTCTTAAGACGCGTCGCAGGCAGGGATGCCTGCGTACCCCGCGTGTGTGTTGTACACCCTCTCCACGCTCATCTGTATGGCTGTCATCCTGATGCCTGCGTACCCCGCGTGTTGTGCAAAGTTATGAAAGATTGTGATGAATGTGTGTTGAAGGGTAAGGTGAATTGATCACATTGATGTGAAAAAGTCGAGAGATTGGGGAATTTGAAGTTTTTTCCTCGTTCAACCCAAACAAGAATCTACGACTTCTTGAGAGCCAAGGAGTATGATTTCATGTTATTTTATTGCTATACATTCTTTTGAAATGTCTTTATGATTTAGAAATGTGAATTTTTGTAACATAAAGTCAAGTAAAATATCAGAAACGGTGCTTTTTGGCACTTTTTTATGAAAAAACTAAATTTTTGCCACAAAACATTGCAAGTTTTTCGGAAAAATAGTGTAAGTTTGCATCGGAATTCAAACAGCAACGTTTCGTTTCATTAGCATTCATTTCGATGAAGTCTATAAAACGTTGAAAATCAGAATTCCATAAACACATTTGAAACCAACTGATTATTTTCCAAGACATACTATTATGGAAACAGTTACTATTCTTCAACCCGAGAAGATGGTCAATGGCTGGATCGACTCCAAATTCCTGCCAGACGGCAAAGACCGTTATTACCTCAGAAACAAACAGGCTAAGAAACCCCGTGGTGGATGGCGTCATCTCACCAGTGAGGAGATTGAGACCTTGGTCAAGAACGACAACTCAGCTGCCAGTTGGGACAACATTCTTGTGACAGATGACTTTGATCCCATGATGATCAAGGACAACAAGTTTTATGGTCTCGTACGTATAGGTCGTGTTACCGGCAATGGGCTACGGTATCACGACCTTCGGCTTCCTATAGGAATCACCAACTCCAATATCCATAGTTGCGACATCGGCGACGACTGTGCCATCCACGACGTGCACTATCTCTCCCATTATATCATAGGAAACCGCTGCATGCTCTTCAATATCCAGGAAATGGCCACCACCGACCACGCCAAGTTTGGCAACGGCATCGTCAAAGATGGTGAATCAGAGGGAACAAGAGTGAGACTTGAGATCATGAACGAGACAGGATGCAGGTCTGTAGCGCCTTTCGACGGTATGATCACAGCCGATGCCTACATGTGGGCCAAGTTCATCGACGACAAGAGGCTCCAAGACAGGCTCCTGGAGATCACACAGGCCAGATTCGACAACCACAGGGGTTATTATGGTATGGTCGGTGAGGAGTGTGTCATCAAGAACTCCTCAATTATCAAGGACGTGATGATTGGCACCAACTGCTACATCAAGGGTGCATCCAAACTCAAGAATATCACCATCAACAGTAGTGACAAAGAACCATCGCAAATCGGTGAGAACGTCATCATGGTCAATGGTATTGTAGGCTACGGATGCCGAATCTTCTATAGCTGCACGGCTGTGAAATTCATGCTCGGCAACAACTGCAATCTCAAGTACGGAGCCAGACTCATCAACTCCATACTTGGAGACAACAGCACCATCTCGTGTTGCGAAGTGCTCAACAACCTCATCTTCCCTGCACATGAGCAACATCACAACAACTCCTTCCTCGTGGCATCTGTCATTTTCGGACAAAGCAACCTCGCTGCCGGAGCCACCGTGGGAAGTAACCACAACAGCCGCACCAACGACAACGAAATCGTGGCAGGCCGCGGATTCTGGCCAGGACTATGCTCCAGCCTCAAGCACTCCAGCGTCTTTGCGTCCTATACCCTTCTGGCGAAGGCCGCCTATCCCGCAGAAATGCACATACCACTGCCTTTCTCGCTTGTCAGCAACGACGAGGTGCATGGAGAGCTGCATGTCATGCCCGCTTTCTGGTGGCTTTTCGATATGTACGCCCTTGCGCGTAATAGTTGGAAGTATTCCACTCGCGACAAGCGCGTGAAGAAGATACAGAACATCGAGTTCGACACTTATGCGCCCGACTCCATGGAGGAAGCCATCACCGGACGCAAACTCCTCGCTCTCTGGACAGCCAAGGCTTTTCTCAGGAAAGAAGGCAAGACATGGGACGATATGGACGAGGAGAAACTCGCCGACATAGGATGCCAACTGCTCGACGGCGACAGGAGCGTGGTCGATAGCCTTGAGGTCTTCGGTGAGAACATGGAGAAGACCAAGCGCCCCACACGCATCCTTCGTGTGTATGACGGTTATCATGCCTATGGAGACATGATTGTGCATTACGCTGTGATGAACGTGCTCAACTACCTCGAGAACAATCCCAAGGAGACTTTCGCCACCATGTCGAAACTGCTTGAGAGCAAGCGTCAAAGGGAGTGGGTCAACATGGGTGGACAGCTCATGATGATGACCGACCTCGACAAACTCAGAGAAGACATCAAGGAAGGAAAACTCGATTCCTGGGATGCCATCCACAAGCGCTATAACGATATATGGAAACGCTATCCAGTGGATAAACTTCGTCATGCCTATCTGTCCTTGCGCTTTGTGCTCCACACCAAGAAGATTACACCTAAGATGTGGGAGGAAGTGCTGGAGAGAGAAAAGAAAAACCAGAACTACATCGCAGAGCAGGTGTATGCTTCCCGTCTCAAAGACTACGAGAATCCATTCCGTCGCGCCACCTACAGGAACGAGGAAGAGATGATTGCTGCTATCGGAACCATCGAAGACAACAGCTTCGTCAAGCAAATGAGGGAAGAGTCGGCGAATAACATCAAGAGAATAGACAAAATCAAAGCCAAGCTCTAAAATGCTCCCCTCCCAATTGAGGGAAGATGCGTCCCTTGGACGTGGTGGAGTAAAACCCACTGATGACGTCCTTCGGTCTCCAAGAAAACTATCAAAAAAACATTATACACAGACATTTATGAATCTCAAAGACAACAAGTATGCACAGTATGCGCTGGTGCAGGAAATGATGGGCACTGTTCCCACAGTGGAGAAATTCGACCCTGACTGCACCAAGGAAATCGCAGAGAAAGTGGCTAAGGCAGGACGACTCTTCTTCTCAGGAGAGGGTTCAAGCCGTATCTTCCCATCTAAGAACGCTTCAAGAAAAGCCAAGACTTGGGGCCTGGACCTCAATATCCAGACAGAAGGTGCCCGTCAGGCCGCACAGTACGACCTCTCTAAATTCGCCGTATGCCTGGCTTCCAACTCAGGCCGCACCAAGGAAACCCTTCTTCTTGCCCGCAAGTTGAAGGCTGAGGGCAACGAGCTTCGCTTCGGACTGACTGCCAACCCTGGCACCTTGCTTGAGGAGGCTTGCACAGCCACTCATGTGCTCAACTGCGGATGGGAAAACGCCGTGGCTGCCACCAAGAGTGTTGTGGAACAGGCGCTCTGGGCTGAGTCCATCCTCTGGAACATTGCCGGTAAGGACATGAAAGCCGAATTGGCCAAATTGCCAGCACAGATTGAGGCCGCACTCACTTTGCCCGTACCTGAGGAAGTGGTCAAATTGGCTATGAATGCCAGCACCATCTACTTCGCTGGCTACAACGACGGAGTGGCAGAGGAACTGACCCTGAAGACCAATGAGATCACTCGTCGCAAGAGCGACTTCCTCGAAGGAACATACGCCGTACATGGCATCGAAGAGGTCATGGAAAGTTCGGATGTGGTCTTTGTGGTTGACCCCATTGAGGAGGAAATCGAGAAATTCCAGGATGTGCTGGAGAAGAACGCCAATGTGCATGTGGTAGCCATAGCCGACCACGACACCCCCTTCACCACCATCAAGGTTCCTTCAGTTGGTGCTCTGCAGCCCTACATCTATCTCTGCGCAGGTTGGAACGTGTTGGTGGAGATCGGTATCGCTGAGGGTATCAACCTCGACAAACCCACTCGTGCCCGCAAGGTAGGCAACGAGATTCAGGGATAGTATTGCATCATTCTGAGTAATTCGGATTATTCTGAGTAATCGGAGTATTCCGAATCTTCCATACAAGTATTCAATTCACCCTTAAAAACTAACGACAAGATTATGAAAAAGTACGTTTGCGACACTTGCGGCTGGGAGTATGATCCCGAGGTGGGAGATCCCGACAATGGTATAGAGCCAGGAACAGCATTTGAGGATCTGCCCGATGATTTCGTGTGCCCTCTTTGTGGAGTAGGTAAGGACGAATTCTCACCAGTCGAGGACTAATCAATCCAATCAAAGCTCTCGCAGATCTCGCAGATCTCGCTGATTTCACAGAAAATTTATGAGATCTGCGAGATTTTTTTATGCTCTCGCAGATAGCGCAAAAAAAGATGCTGCCCTTTAGATAAATTTCTCACACTCGGCCAAGTTCAAACGAGTTCGACTTGGCTCTCGTTTAATCGAAATTTTCAGGGCGCAATTTTTTGGGGAATATATAAACCCAGGGCGTTGCCCTGGGCTGAGTGATGTTGCCCTTTCAGGGCGATGGACCGTTCAATGATCAATGTTCAATGTTCAATGTTCAATGAATCAACTTCTTGACATCTTCCTCGATGACCTTGATGTCGGTGGTGGGCTCATAGCGCTTCACCACGTTGCCTTCCTTGTCAACAAGGAACTTCGTGAAGTTCCACTTGATGTCGGGATTGCTCTTGTAGTTGGGGTCGGCTTTGGTCATCATCTCATCGAGCAGCTTGCCAAGTGGGTGGTTGGGGTCGAAACCAGCGAAACCTTTCTTTGATTTCAGGAACACGAACAAGGGGGCGGCACCCTCGCCGTTCACTTCCAACTTCTTGAATTGAGGAAACTTGGTGTCGTAGTTGAGTTGGCAGAAAGTGTGGATTTCCTCTTCTGTTCCAGGTGCCTGCTGGCCGAACTGGTTACAAGGGAAGTCGAGAATTTCCAGACCCTGTCCGCTGTAGGTCTCATAGAGGTTTTCCAGCTCTGTGTATTGTGGTGTGAAACCGCACTTGGTTGCGGTGTTGACGATGAGCATCACTTTGCCCGCATAATTTTTCAAAGGTACATCGTTGCCCTTGCGGTCCTTGACGGTGAAGTCAAATACGGTTTGTGCGTTGATTGTTGTTGCCATAAGTAAAACGAGTGTTGTTAATAATAATCTGAATGTTCTCATATAAATGTGTTTTGCTGTCGGGGATAGGTATCGCCTGAGCTACGAAATGTTGTGGAGGATCTCGATGAGATTGTGGTCGATCTGGCGGTTCTCCCTGATCACTCTCGAGAAGGGTACATATACGATTTCATCGTTGGCAATGCCCACCATCACGTTCCTGAGTCCTTTCTTCAGCGCATGGATGCTGGCGGATCCCATTCGGCTGGCGATGATGCGGTCGTGTGCTGATGGATGACCACCGCGTTGGAGGTGGCCGAGGATGGAGATGCGGACATCCAGTTCAGGAGCGTCGTTTTTCACCAACTCTGCATAGTGCAACGCACCGCCACCAGTGTCTTTGGCTGCCACCAAGACAATGCTGCTGCGCTTCTTTTTCTTGAAGCCCTGCTCTATCGACTGAAGGATTTCTGCTTCGTTAGCGTTCAAATTGCCGATAATCGCTTCCTCGCAACCAGCCGACAGGGCACCGTTGAGGGCAAGGAAACCAGCGTCGTCGCCCATCACCTCCACAAAGAACAAACGGCTGTGGGACGTGGCTGTGTCGCGTATCTTATCCACACATTGCATTACCGTGTTCAGGGCTGTGTCGTAGCCAATGGTCGTGTCGGTGCCGAAGATATTGTTGTCGATGGTGGCGGGTATGGCGATGCACGGAAAATCAAACTCCTGAGCGAAGACCCTCGCCCCTTGGATGGTGCCGTCGCCACCAATCACCACCAAAGCGTCAACTTCCTCTGCTTGAAGGTTTTCAAAAGCCCGCTTGCGACCCTCTGGGGTGAAGAACTCCTCACTTTGCGACGATTTCAGTATAGTGCCGCCCTGCTGGATGATGTTGCTCACATTTTGGGTTTTGAATTCATGGATGTCGCCTTCAATCAACCCTTTATAGCCGCGGAATACGGCCTTCACTCTGTAGCCGTTGGAGATGGCGGAACGCGTCACGGCACGGATGGCCGTGTTCATTCCAGGTGCATCATACCCTGCGGTGATGATGCCTATGCATTTTATTTCTGCCATAGTGGTCGTATTTTTGATAATCTGGTTACTGGAGGTTCCAAACAACCTCTTGAACTGCAAATATATGAAAAGTCGATGAAACTGTGGGCATGACCCGCAAAAAAAGTTCAGTCAATGCCCAATTTAGACTCTATCTCAAGCTTGCATGCTTCCATCAACCATTTGGGCGTGGATGTGGCACCACAGATGCCCACCGAACAGATGTCGTCGAACCATCCGTAGTCGATCTCAGATGGACTGCCAATCATGTGGGTGTTGGGGTTCACCGACAAGCACTCATTGTACAACACCTTGCCATTGGAACTTTTTTTGCCGCAAACAAACAGGATCATGTCGTGGCGTTCGGCGAATGAACGGATGTTGGGCATGCGGTTGGCCACTTGTCGGCAAATGGTGTCGTAGGATTGGAAAACAGCGCCTGCCTCCATGTGCGAACTGATATAGCGCACAATCTCTCGGAAACCCTCGAGCGATTTGGTCGTTTGGGAATAGAGCTGGATGTCGCGACTGAAATCAAGCCCCTTGGCGTCTTCAAGGTTCTCTATGACAATCGCCTGTCCATCGGTCTGTCCCACCAGTCCCACCACCTCGGCATGACCGTTCTTACCGTAGATCACAATCTGTTTCTGGTGTGATGGGTCGCTGTCGTAGTCTTTCTTGATGCGTTTCTGAAGGTTCAGCACCACAGGGCAAGTGGCATCAAGCAACTCGATGTGATGGGCTTCAGCCTCAGCGTAGGTGGAAGGTGGCTCGCCGTGTGCTCGAAGCAGCATCTTCACGTCTGAAAGGCGGCTCATTTCCTTATGATCTACAGTGCGCAAACCCATTTTGCTCAGGCGCTCGCACTCCTCTCCGTTGTGCACGATGTCGCCTAAGCAGTAAAGCGTGTCAGAAGTCGATAGCTCTTCTTCGGCTTTGTTGATGGCGCGGGTCACGCCAAAGCAGAAACCCGAGTCTTTGTCTATCTCTATGTCGATATGTGTCCTCATTCGCTGGCGGCACGCTCATATTGCGACAAAAGCCATGCGTCCTGTTCTTCGTAGCTCAGGTGGCTGTTGTCAAGGACTAAGGCGTCGGGCGCCTGTCGCAAAGGACTCACTTCACGGGTCATGTCCAAGTGGTCGCGCTCTTTCACGTTGCGAAGGATCTCGTCGAAGTCGATGTTTTCCTCCCCCTTGGCTTTGAGTTCGTCGTAGCGGCGCTGTGCCCTGATCTCGGCACTGGCAGTCAGGAATATTTTCAGTTCAGCATCAGGGAAGACCGTCGTTCCGATGTCGCGTCCGTCCATGACGATGCCTTTCTCACGCCCCATATCCTGGAGCTGGTCGGTGATGGCTTGTCGGACGTATGGCAAGGCCGATATACGGCTCACTTTCGACGACACTTCCATCGATCGGATGCGGTCTTCAACAACATCTCCGTTGAGGCAGGTCAACTGTTTGCCATTCTCCGGGTCGATGGTG
Organism: uncultured Bacteroides sp.; assembly: GCA_946628545.1. Taxonomy (GTDB): domain Bacteria; phylum Bacteroidota; class Bacteroidia; order Bacteroidales; family Bacteroidaceae; genus RUG11857. The sequence goes on from CAMOWU010000044.1 coordinate 14,048, forward strand.
AAAGAGATCTTGATGTCCGAAAGGTGGTTCTTCAATGACTCTTCGTCGATGTTTTCGTCGTCGATCATGCCATTGTTGATGGCATAGAGTGTGGCGGCGCGGTACATTGCACCGCTGTCGATATAAATGTAGCCGATGCGTTTGGCCAAGGACTTGGCCATCGTGCTCTTGCCGCAAGAAGAGTAGCCGTCAATGGCTATGGTGATTTTTTTCATTCTCTTTTTAATTTTTAGACTTTAGTTTTTAGACTTTAGACTTTAGACATTAGTCTTTAGTCTTTAGTCTTTAGTCTTTTTGGGGTTTATAGTGAGAAGGAAGCGTTGACCAGCAATGACGAGGCACCAACATGGTATTTGCCATAGCCCAGTCCCAGCTTGAACTTCTTGATTGAGATTCCGCCACCAACAGAGAAACCCGCCCAATGCGAACTGTCGTCCGCGACCTTCATTTCCTTCGAGCGACGGAAACTATAACCTAATGCGAGCCATGTGTTCGAGGAAGGGAAGATGTCCACACCCAGTGATACGTGCTTCACCAGACGTGAACCGAAACTCTCTTCCTTACCTGTGACGTCGTAGAAATAATCTTTGCTCCAGTGTGTCAGGTTGTCGAGTGTGAACGACAGGCGGAAAGGACTGTTGGGAACATCTTTGGATATACCCAGTGCAAGGTTGAAGGGCATCGACTCCAAGTCTTCTTCAAAAGCCTTCACTTGTCCACCAAGATTCTGAGCCACGATACCCACTGCCCAACCACGGATGTCGTCGTAATAGCTCAAGCCTAAATCCACGCCCAAACCGACAGACGAAAACTCGCCGTAATTGGAAAACAAGGCCTTGGCGGTCACAGCACCCGTCCAACGTTCGCTCAGGTTATAACAGAAAGAGCCCTGCACGTCGATGTCCTTGGCACTGAATTTACCAAACTCCTCCATGTTTTCGTTCGTCTTCGTCATGCTTCCATAGTTCAGGTACGACACGCCGAAGCCCAATGTGGTTCGTTCGCCTAAAACCTTGGCATAACCAGCGCTCAACTTGTTTGTACCTGCGATATACGACATGAAGTTCAGGTTCAGCGTGTTGTCGCTCACATTGGCCAACAACGCAGGGTTAGTGAACATCAAGGTCACATCGTCTTCAATGAGCGACACGTTGTTGCCACCCAAAGCCGCGGAATGAGCCGACACTGGAATGTTGAGGAAAGAGTAGGCCGTTGCACCGTCCTGTGCATGCGACGACAACGAGCAAACAAACATCAGTATGGATATGGATAATAGTCTTCTCATCAAGTTATAGTGCAATTGCTGAGCCAAAGTTACGATTAAGTGAGCGAAAAACCAAATTTATTTGGATTTCTTTATTAAATAACGCATTTGTCACCTTTTTATTATATGATTATGTTGGCATCGCAATCGTCTCCATCGGCGCCATGCATCTTAACGAATCATTTGCTTGAAGGTAAATTCTGACGCATTCAGGGATAATGACGCGAACAACATCAGTGTCCGCATAGAGTTCAATAGTTGGCCTTTCAAAACCAGCTAACTCTGTTTCCCGCTTTTTCTCTTACACGTACTTTTTGCACGTCATATACGCTTTTTCAGGCCAACTGGCGCCCCTTTTAACATAAAAAAGCGCTTTTAGAGCAAAAAAAATCAAACAATCATGATAAGGTTGAAAAAAAAGTGTTACATTTGCACTTAGCATAGTTAACTAGAGGATACATTAAAATAAAAATAATTCAACTATGGAAATTAAAAAATCAGAAAAAGCGGATCTGGAGAAACACAAAGGTACGTCTCTCCTTATTGGCTACATCGTCGCACTGGCACTGCTCTTTGCTTGCTTTGAGTACACCACCCGCGACTATGCCGAGACCGAGCCTGTCATCTACGCTGCTTCTGCAGTGTCAGAGGAGGAAGTAGTCCCAATCACTCAGCCTATCTTCCAAGCTGCTCCACCACCACCAGCCAACGCCCCACAGGTGTTTGAAGTGCTCAACGTGGTAGAGAACAACAAGGAAATCGCTGAGGAAGAGGAAATCGAGTCAACAGAGGCTTCAACAGAGGCCATCACAGGTCCTTCGGGTCCAGTTCATACAGGTCCAGTGGTTACAGGTCCAGTGACAGCTGTTGAAGAGGAGACCGATGAAGGTCAGATCTTCCAAGTCGTAGAGCAGATGCCTGAGTTCCCCGGTGGTATGGAAGCACTGATGAAGTACCTTCAGAAGAACATCAAGTATCCATCACGTGCACAGGACAACAACGTTCAGGGTCGTGTCATGGTGACTTTCGTGGTCAACAAGGACGGTTCTATCGTAGATCCTGAGGTCATCAAGGCTGTGGATAAGGACCTCGACAATGAGGCACTCCGTGTGGTGAAGGCCATGCCTAAGTGGAATCCTGGTAAGCAGCGTGGAAAACCAGTGCGTGTGAAATATACTGTGCCTGTGACTTTCCGCCTGCAGTAATGCAAATCTTTATCACATCATAAAGAATAAGGAAGAATGGACTGCAAACTCCTATGCAGTCCATTCTTATTCTATGATGCGACCTGCCATCGTGATACTACCTAAATAGACTATTATATATTATAATGTAGAAATATGTACACACAAGAAGAACTCACCAAAGCCATCAACGACTATATCGACCATCTGCCCTACAACCCTCAGCCCGCAGGTCTCTACGACCCCATCAAGTATGTCCTTGGCGCTGGAGGAAAAAGAATGAGGTGTTTGCTGATGCTCATGGCCTACAATATGTATAAGGACGATGTCAGCAGCATCTTCCCCAATGCCGCCGCACTCGAAACCTACCACAACTTCACATTGCTCCACGACGACCTCATGGACCGAGCGGATATGAGGCGTGGACGCCCCACGGTCCACATCAAATGGAACGACAATGCCGCCATCCTCTCCGGCGACGCCATGATCATCCTCGCTTACCAACTGATGGCACAACATGAAGGAACGAATCAGTCGAAGGTGCTCAAGACTTTTTCCGAGGCAGCACTCGGCGTGTGCGAGGGACAACAGTATGATATGGAGTTCGAGCAAAGGGACGACGTCACCGAAGACGAGTATCTGGAGATGATCCGACTCAAAACGTCGGTCCTGCTCGCTGCAGCCCTTAAGATCGGTGCACTGCTCGCCGGTGCAAGTGATGAAGACGCAGAACTGCTCTATGAGTTTGGAGAAAAGGTGGGACTCGCCTTTCAGTTGCAAGACGACTATCTCGACGTCTATGGCGATCCAAAGGTCTTCGGCAAGAAAATCGGAGGCGACATTCTCTGCAACAAGAAGACTTTCATGCTCATCAATACCCTCAACCTTTGCAATGAGGAACAAAAGGCAGTGTTGCAAGCCTGGATGGATAAGAAAGACTTTGTGGCAGAGGAGAAGATCAAGGCCGTCACCGACATCTACGACGCCGTCAACATCAAGCAGGTTTGCCAAAGCAAGATGACCCAACTCTATGATGAGGGATTCCACGCATTCCATCAGGTGAAGGTTGGAGACGAAAGGAAACAGATCCTCAAGGACTACGTGGAGCAACTGATGGGAAGGAATTTCTAATATGATCATCGACACACACGCACATATCGACGGACCTGAATTCGACGAAGACAGACCTCAGGTCATCGAAAGGGCCAAAGAGGCAGGGGTGGGTGCAATCTGCATCCCCAACATCAATCCACAAGGAGTAGAAAAGATGCTGGATGTCTGCGCCCAATACCCCGACTACCTCTATCCCATGATAGGACTCCACCCTGAGGATGTGGACAGCAACTACCCCGAAGCCCTTTCAGCATTGAGGGAGAGGCTGGAGCGTCCCAACCCATTCATCGCCATAGGAGAGGTCGGTCTCGACTTCTATTGGGACGCCACCTATAAGCAACAGCAGATAGAGGCTTTTGAGACACAAGTCCAATGGGCTATCCAATACCAGCTGCCCCTTATGATCCATACCCGTTCGGCTCACAAAGAAATGGTGGATGTCATGGACAGATACAGGGGGGAAGGACTGACTGGCGTGTTTCACTGCTTTACAGGGACGCAGGATGAAGCCGCTCAACTGCTCTCCTTTGAAGGTTTCGTGCTGGGCATAGGCGGAGTGCTCACTTTCAAGAAATCCAAACTGCCTGAAGTGCTGGCGAGCACTGTGCCTTTGCAAAGAGTGGTTTTGGAAACCGACTCACCCTATATGGCTCCCGTGCCAAATCGAGGAAAAAGAAACGAAAGTGCATTTGTTGCCGACGTGGCGAAATGTCTGGCTCAGGTCTATCAAGTCGGTCTCGACGACATCACAGAGGCGACAACCGATAATGCAAGAAGAATTTTCAAAAAAACACCCTTTTTGAGGTCATAAACCACCCTAAAAGCATTTTTTTTCATCAAAAAATGAAGTTTCATTCGCAAACGTTCGTTTAGAACAAAAAAAATGGGTATTTTTGTCTTTGAAATCGTTGGCAAGTCGCATTTTTTTTGTAATTTGCACCCGATTTCAAGCACGCAGCCCAATTTTGGGCTTGATTTGGAGAGATGCTCGAGTGGCTGAAGAGGCACGCCTGGAAAGCGTGTAACCGTCCAAAGCGGTTCCGGGGTTCGAATCCCCGTCTCTCCGCAGGAAGAGGGGATGAGAACCCAGGGGTTCGTAACCGCGAAGCGCTTTCGTAACAAAGTGGAGAAAGAATCCCCGTCTCTCCGCTCTTTACTTAACGCCATAACTGTTTTCCAATAAACTGAGAAAAGAAAAACAATACAAGATACAACGAAGAAACATTAATAATTATTAATCTTAAAAATTCAAACACACAATGAAAAAAGTATTTGCAATTATTGCTTTGATGGGAGTCTTCACTTTCGGAATGACTCAGTCAGTTTGCGCTCAGGATGAGGCAAGTGTGGATTCTGCAGCAGTGCAGGTTGATTCCACAGCAGTTGATTCCGCAGCTGCAGCAGCAGAAACAGAAGAGGTTGCCGCTCCAGAGCCACAGCTCGAGGAGACTGGTATGTACAAGAACATCAAGACTAAGTTCATCGAGGGTTCTGCAGGCTTCATGGCTCTTGTAGCTGTCGCTCTCATCCTCGGTCTCGCTTTCTGTATCGAGCGTATCATCTACCTCTCTCTCGCTGACGTCAACACCAAGAAACTTCTCGAGGACATCGAGGAGAAGGTGAACAAGGGTGACATCGAAGGTGCCAAGGCTGTTGCTCGCGACGAGCGCGGTCCAGTGGCTTCCATCGCCTACCAGGGACTTCTTCGCATGGATCAGGGTCTCGACGTGGTTGAGCGTTCAGTCGTTTCCTACGGCGCCGTTCAGTCAAGCTACCTTGAGAAAGGATGCTCTTGGATCACACTCTTCATCGCCATGGCTCCATCTCTCGGATTCTTGGGAACAGTGATCGGTATGGTGCAGGCCTTCGACGACATCCAGCGCGCAGGTGATATTTCTCCAACAGTCGTTGCCGGTGGTATGAAGGTGGCCCTTATCACAACAATCTTCGGTATCGTCGTAGCCCTTATTCTCCAGGTATTCTACAACTACATCCTTGCTAAGATTGAAGGCATCACTTCTAAGATGGAAGACGCCACAATCTCTCTGCTCGACATCGTTTCTAAGCACGAGGCTAGAAAATAATCCTGTCGTCCAGCAAGTGTTTGTAGTAAAGTAGTATTAATCATTTAAAGGAGAACAATCAATGAAATCACTTAAAATATCAGATTACGTACTTTGGGGTTTGTTCGGACTCAGTGCGATTGTCATCCTGCTCTTCCTGTTAGTGGGATACAACACTCAGTACGAGGAGAACCCGAAGTTTGTCGCTCCTCAGATGCTCGACCTGTTGCTCATCTGGATGTATGTCCTCGTTGCCGTAACAGCCGTATTGACCATCTGGAGTGCCATCAAGGGCATAGGAGCTTCCAGCGGACAGCAAGCCAAAGGATTGGCCGGAAAGACAGGACTCATTGGATTTGGATTGCTCGTTGTTTCCGTTATCATAGGAGCTGTTATCGGAGCTGCCGACAATGACACATTGCTCATCAACGGAAAAGCCTTCGCCGCTGCTGAAAACAAAACCGACTACCTGCTGACTGACATCTCTATGATTTCTATCATCATCATGATGGTGGCCACTATCATTGCCCTGATTGTCAGCATGGCCATTCAGCCTAAGAAATAACATCAGAAGAAAGGAGTAACTATGGCAAGAAAGAAAAGAAAAATGCCGGGATTGAACACGACTTCAACGGCTGACATCTCGTTCATGTTGCTCATCTTCTTCCTGGTAACAACATCTATGGACACCGACCGTGGTTTGGGTCGTACACTTCCAAAACCACCAGAGGATGAGGAACAACAGAACGAAATCGATGTGAAGGAGCGCAACCTCTTGAACATCCGCGTCAACAAGGACAACTACTTGATGATTGGTGATGATTTCGTGTCAATCGCTGATGTTAAACCAAGGGCTAAGGAATTTATTGCAAACTTCGAGAATCTTGGTGACCTTCCAGAAAGGAATCCTAAGAGTATTGAAGTTCTCGAGAACTCCAGATTGAGCAGCAGCCCCGAGGCAGGTAAGTATATGACTGCTGGTGGTAAGCTCATGGTGACCGACAAGCACGTCATCTCTGTGCAGACAGACCGTGGTACAAGCTACTGGGTATATTTTGAAGTACAGAATGAACTTGTTGCTGCTTACAACGAACTGCGTAATGATCTCGCAAAGGCTGCTTTCGGCCGTCCTTACGAGAACTGCACACAGGAAGAACAGGAGGCTATACGCAAGTATTTCCCTCAGAAGATATCTGAGGCAGAACCTAAAAAATACGGAAAGGCTTTATAATGAGTAGATTTAATGGCGGAAATAAGAGGGAAATGCCCGAACTGTCAACTTCATCACTCCCTGACCTGATCTTCACCATCCTCTTCTTCTTCATGATGGTAACATCCATGCGTGAGGTGACCTTGAAGGTGAAAATTCAGAAACCAGTAGGAACTGAACTTGAGAAATTGGCACGTAAGTCCTGCACCTCTTTCATTTACATCGGTAAACCCACCGAGATGCTGAGATCCCAATATGGTGACGGTACCCGCATCCAGCTCAACGATAGCTATGCTGAAGCATCAGAAATCTACAGCTTTGTGATGTCTGACCGTGGAGAACTCGCTGAGATCGACAAACCCTTCTACACCATCTCTCTGAAGGTGGATAAGGAAACACCAATGGGTATTGTGACAGACGTAAAACAAGCTCTTCGAAAAGCGTATGCTCTGAAGATTGTTTATTCGGCTGACCAAAAACAAGATTAGCAATCAAGCTAACCGACTATATCTAAAAAGAGGATGCCTTTGTGCATCCTCTTTTTTATCATTCAAATCTCATCATTCCCATCTTTCCCATTATTCCCTTTATGTCCAAAAGCAATTTCAATCTTCAAGTCCCCGACGGATCTCAGCGCATCCTTCTTCACACCTGTTGTGCTCCCTGTAGTTCTGCCATCATTGAATGTCTGATGCAGCACGGCATCACTCCAGTCATCTATTATTGCAATCCCAATATTTTTCCGCATGAAGAGTACCTCATCCGCAAGAATGAGTGTTCGCGCTATGCGCAAAGTCTTGGACTGGAGATTATTGATGCCGACTACGACCACCAGGCTTGGCTGGAGAAGATGAAAGGGATGGAGAATGAACCTGAGAGAGGTGCCCGTTGCCTCAACTGTTTTAAGATGCGGCTGCTTCAGACTGCTCAATATGCCCATGAGCATGGATTCACTGTCATCACAACCACTCTTGCATCCAGCAGATGGAAAAGTCTGGAACAAATCAATGAAGCTGGCAGATGGGCTACACAGCAATATCCTGATGTCATCTTTTGGGATCAGAATTGGCGAAAAGGGGGACTACAAGAACGACGTCTTGCTATCATCAAGGAATACAATTTCTACAACCAACTATACTGCGGATGCGAGTTTAGTGTGAGAAATTAGAAGAGGAAATCTTCTTCCTCGTCATTGCGTTTGGCAGGCTGTTCCGGTTTCTTGTTGATGCTTTCCTGGATTTCTTTCATGGTCATGCCGTAGGTGGTGCGCAACACGCGGAATTCGGTTCTACGGTTGAGTGCATTGCAGATTTCTTGCTCTTCTTCCGACGACAATTTCTTGATATACTCTTCAGTCAAGGTGTCGCCCTCATGCAAGAACTTATGTTGTTCGGTAAGTTTGCGTCTTACCACTTTCGGCCGCGATTCTCCATATCCCATAGCCGTCAGTCGGTCGCTCTTGATGCCATGAGCGATCAGGTATTTCACTACAGATTCTGCTCTTCGTTGCGACAGTCGCTTATTGTAGGCATCATTGCCTCGGTAGTCGCAGTGCGCACTCAGCTCGATGGTGATGTTGGGGTTCTCGTTGAGCATGACTACCAGTTTGTCGAGTGCCTCTGTCGATGCGTCGGTCAGCGTGGCTTTGTCGAACTCATAGAAGATATTGTCGATCAACACAGGGATGTTGATTGGAGGCAAAGGGAACTGCAAGGTGCTGTCGATGCTCTCGTTGGTGTCCCAAGGAAGGCTGATTTCTTGTTTGACGTTCAAGTAGCCTTTGCATGTGCCGAGCAACACGTAATCCACTCCAGGTTTGATGACCTGAGTGAAGGAACCGTCCATTTTCACGCTCAATTTCAGGTTCGTTCCGTCGTTGCCCACCATATAGACCAAGGCTTCGGGCAATTCATATCCGTCTTTCTCATACACCCATCCCGTGATGGTCTGCATGATTTCGGGGTTCTCGAAGGAATAGATGTGATCCCAACCTTTGCCGTCGTTACGGTTGCTGCAGAAGAAGCCACGGTTATACACACCTTCAAAGGTCATACCGAAGTCATCGCCCATCGAGTTCATAGGCGACCGGAGGTTTTCAATCGTCCACCGGCCAGTGCTGTCGCATTCAGCCTTGAAGAGATCCAATCCGCCCATGCCAGGATGACCATTGGAAGAGAAGTAGAACTCACCGTTTGGACGGAACGTAGGGAACATCTCGTCGCCAGGTGTGTTGATCGGGCGACCAACATTTTCCACTCCTCCGAACCCGTTGCTCATTATTCTGGTGCGCCAGATATCCAGTCCACCCTCGCCTCCAGGCATATCGCTCACAAAATAGAGCCATTCGCCATCTGGAGATACGGCAGGATGTGCATAGGAAGACAAGGTGTCGCGCGTGATCTCGCATTTTGTCGGCTTGCTCCAACTGGCGTCGCTGCGTTTTGATGAGAAAATTTCCGCATAGCGGGGATAATCAGGGTCGCTGCTACAACGCGTGAGGTACATCGTCTTACCGTCAGGACTCAGACAACAAGCCCCTTCATCATAGTCGCTGTTCAAATCGCCTTCAATCTCTTCTACTGGTTTCCACTTGCCCTGCTCATCTTTGCGTGCAACGAAGATGTCACCGTTTTTCGTACCAGTGATGCCGCTCAATTCGTCGCCTTTGGCCTGGTTGCGAGTCGAGCTGATGTAGATTACGTCGGATTCATCACCCCCAAGCACAGGTGAATAGTCAGAGCGTCGGGCGTTGAACAACTTGTCTTTCTTTACTGTGTATTGGTTGGGATGTGCTTTCCATTCTGGTGCCAGTTGTGCCGAACGGATACCGTTCATGGCCAACTCATTGCCTGGATCTTCGTCTAAATAGAGTTTGAAGTTCTCTTCTGCATCCTTATAACGCCCAATCTTCAACTGTTGTTGTGCCAAGTAGAAAAGGGCGGTGCTGTCGGGATGCTTGTAGCGAACAGCGTTCTGATAGGCAGCAACAGCTTTGGCAGAATAGTTGATGCGTCGGTAGCAGTCGGCCATGCGGAAAGCACGGTCTGCACGCTTGGCCTTGTCTTTTGTTGGCACGCGCTGGTAGGATTTCTTGTAATAGTTCGATGCCATGTAGTATTCCCCCAGAGCATAGAACTGATCACCTTTCTTCAGGGCAATATTATCGTTGTCGCATGCCGAAAGAATCGTCATGCAACTCACAACTGCCACAAAAAGGTTTCTAATCGAACGCATGGAGGTAATATTTAAATGGGTCACTTTAAATATTAACGACAATGCGCTTTTTTTATTGTTTTCTCAGATGAAATAGTCATCCCCGTCTATCAATCCAGCCCGAAGGGCGACCTTGATGGCCTCGTAGGCAGTGTTGACATGGAGTTTGCGGAAAATGTTCTTTCGGTGGGTGTTGATGGTGTGGATACTCGAAAAACGTTCTGATGCAATCTCCTTGGTCGTTTTGCCCTGTGCGATGCAACGCACAATCTCCACTTCTGTTGCGGTGAGGGCAGACGTCAATTCATCCTGATGAATCTGGCGGTTGAGAAGAATCTCAGTCACCCGCTGGCTCAGATAGCGCTTGCCTTGAAGGGCATGCCGGATGGCTTCTGATAGTTCATGAATGGAGCAGTCTTTGAATAGAATGCTGAAACGCTGGCTTTGATATACCACCGAACGAAGGAAAGGCTCGGTCAGGTCGTCGCTCAGCAGGATCCAGTTCGTGATGGGAAAACGCTGGCTGACGATCAACAGGTTCTGCACGTCGAAGAAATCAAACAATGTGTAGTCGAGGATGACCACACTTTCTTCCTGATTCTTGAGATGATGTACCAGTTCCGACTTGTTGGATGCGGTGACGACAGGCTGATCGCCATAGCCATCGAGCACATGCTCGATGGCTAAGCGTGTCAGTTCCTGATTGTCGGCTATGATGAATGGCATAGTGAAGATGGTGTTGGGGGAGTTTTTTTCACCATTTATAGTGGGTATTCCTCGAAGGCATACAGCACAGTCGAGAGATAACGCTCACCAGTGTCGGGCAGCAAAGCCACAATGGTCTTTCCCTTGTTTTCGGGACGTTTTGCCAATACTGTGGCTGCATAGGCTGCAGCCCCTGAGGATATGCCTACAAGCAGGCCTTCGCTTGCTGCCAACTGTCGTCCAGTGCGGATGGCGGCATCGTTATCCACGTCGATGACCTCATCAATCACGTCGCTGTTGTAGGTCTTGGGCACAAATCCCGCACCAATACCCTGGATCTTGTGAGGGCCGCTCTTGCCACCGTTCAGTACGGGTGATGAGGCGGGTTCCACAGCAACGACCTTCACGTTGGGATTCTGCTCCTTCAAGTACTTGCCCACACCTGATATGGTGCCACCTGTTCCCACACCTGCAACGAAGATGTCGATCTTCCCATCAGTCTGCGACCAAATCTCAGGTCCGGTCGTCTGGTAGTGACGCTCGGGATTGGCACCGTTTTCAAACTGCTGGAGAATGATGCTGCCAGGAATAGAGTCGCGGAGTTCTTCTGCTGCCTTGATGGCTCCCGGCATACCGTCCTTGCCAGAGGTCAGACGAACCTCGGCACCGTATGCCTTTACCAGGTTCCTGCGTTCCACGCTCATGGTCTCGGGCATCGTCAGAATCAACTTATAACCCTTCACAGCGCTCACTAAAGCCAAACCCACACCAGTGTTGCCACTTGTCGGCTCGATAATTGTTGCTCCGGGTTTCAGCAATCCTTTCTGTTCGGCGTCTTCAATCATGGCAAGGGCTATGCGGTCTTTCACACTGCCACCAGGATTGAAATATTCCACCTTAGCGATTATCGGTGCATCAATACCGTTCTGCTCAGAGAACTTTCCCAACTCCAAGAGTGGAGTGTTGCCTACCAATTCGGTCAACTGTTTTGCGATCTTTCCCATAATTTGTTTATTTTAGTGTTTGTGTTTATTGTTTTCGATTTTGAATGGTGTCCAAATCTGTCGCCATTACCATTGTTGAATTTCGAGTGCAAAGTTACTACACTTTTCTGACACCTGCAATCCCATAAAGGTAGCATTTCATCTACCTAATGTTTGGTATGGATTTAGACCTTAGACCTTAGACTTTAGACTTTAGACCTTAGACCTTAGACTTTAGACTTTAGACCTTAGACTTTAGACCTTAGACTTTAGTTTTTAGGTGCCGTGTATCAGCACATCGTTGACACTTTTGTATCAGGTGCTCATTCACATTTTTTATTTTTATTTTTATTTGTTTATAGAGTGATAATTTAATTTTTAAATTTATAGGATTTTAGTTGCTCCAGCAATACTCTCTGAGGTATATATTATACATATCTCTAAGGAGAGGAAAAAGTGTCAACGATGTACTGATATACGATAATTAAGAGTTAAGAACGATTCCATATTCCTTTCGATAACAAACACCCCATGGCAGGGCAGACTAGGAGAACAGAATCAAGGAGTTGAAATACGACTTCTCAATAGACGACTTCGTTTCCCACAACTTCTGGGCGACCGAGGCATGTGGAAATTTCATCGTCATGGCATACAATTTCATGTCCCTGTTCCGCCATGC
>CAMOWU010000045.1 GCA_946628545.1 uncultured Bacteroides sp.
TTTGCAAAGTGGAAATGACACTTTAGGTATATGAGCGATTACAAAAGAAAAAGTGGATAGGCTTTATCCACTTTTTCTTTTGTTGGGTTTGTTCATGCGGATTTTTTTTTGTTATTTTGTATATTCAATGGGTAAGGCAAGTCATACTGCCTATTCATACTACACTCCAAAAAGAAAACAATCATCAGAAAAACAATTTTTTATAGACACATTATGAAGAAAAGTGCATTGCAGATTGCAAGGGCTGCTTACCAGCCCAAGTTGCCCGAGGCACTGAAAGGCCCGGTGAAAGTGAAAGAAGGCGCACCTACTCAGTCGGTGGGCGACCAGGACAAAATCAAGGAATTGTTCCCCAACACTTACGGCATGCCCGTGATTGAGTTCGTCAAGGGCGAGGCTCAGCAGTATCCTTCCTACAATGTAGGCGTGATCCTTTCTGGCGGTCAGGCACCTGGTGGTCACAACGTGATCTCTGGTCTGTTCGACGGTGTGAAAGCCACCAACCCCGACAACAAGCTCTATGGCTTCATCCTTGGCCCAGGCGGTCTGATCGACCACAAGTACATGGAACTGACAGCTGATATCATCGACGAGTACCGCAATACCGGTGGTTTCGACATCATTGGTTCTGGTCGTACCAAATTGGAGAAGGTTGACCAGTTCGAGAGTGGTATCCAGATCCTTCGTGAGCTTGGTATCAAGGCTCTCGTGATTATCGGTGGTGACGACTCCAACACCAACGCATGCGTTCTTGCTGAATACTATGCCGCCAAGAAGTATGGCGTTCAGGTGATTGGTTGCCCAAAGACCATCGACGGTGACTTGAAGAACGAGCAGATTGAAACTTCTTTCGGTTTCGACACAGCCTGCAAGACTTATAGCGAACTCATTGGTAACATCCAGCGCGACTGCAACTCAGCCCGCAAATACTGGCATTTCATCAAACTCATGGGCCGTTCCGCTTCTCATATCGCTTTGGAATGCGCTTTGCAGACCCAGCCCAACATCTGCCTCGTTTCTGAGGAAGTAGAGGCCAAGGCCATGTCGCTCGACGATGTAGTGAGCCAGATCGCTAACGCTGTCGCTGTTCGTGCCGCTAAGGGCGACAACTTTGGTACAGTGCTGATCCCAGAAGGACTTATCGAGTTCATTCCTGCCATCAAGTCGCTGATCAAGGAACTCAATGAGGTTCTCGCCACACCAGAGGCTAAGCTTGTGGAGCGCAAGGACATCATCGACTATGTGAAGATGCACATCACCAAAGACAGTCTTGCCACATTCAACTCCCTGCCAACAGCAGTCGCCACTCAGCTGGCTCTCGACCGCGACCCACACGGAAACGTTCAGGTATCGCTCATTGAGACCGAGAAGCTGATCTCCAAGATGGTAGAGAAGAAACTTGTGGAGATGAAGCAAGCAGGTAAGTATGTTGGCAAGTTCGCTGCCCAGCATCACTTCTTCGGTTATGAGGGACGTTGCGCCGCTCCATCCAACTACGACGCTGACTATTGCTACTCCCTTGGTTACAATGCAGCACAGCTCATCGCCAGCGGTAAGACAGGCTACATGTCGATCATCAAGAACACCACAGCTCCCGCATCAGAATGGATTGCAGGTGGTGTGCCCATCACAATGATGATGAACATCGAGCGTCGCAATGGTGAGGACAAGCCCGTGATCCGCAAGGCATTGGTTGAACTCGACGGTGCTCCATTCAAGTACTTCGCCGCTCATCGCGACGAGTGGGCTAAGGACACTTGCTATGTGTATCCAGGTCCTATCCAGTACTTTGGCCCGACTGAAGTGTGCGACCAGCCTACTATGACATTGCAACTCGAACAGCAGAAATAAATCAGCTGAATGATTCTTTCTTGCTCAACAGCCACGTCACTGCCTTCCGACAAAGACTGAGCCGTGTGCTGTTGAGCAGTTTTTTTTAGATTGACATCAAGGACTCTAAGGATATTAAAGACCTTAATGACTCTAAGGACTTTAAGAACCTTGAAGATTCTCAAGACTTTAGGGACCTTGAGAAAACTCAGATAAATAGCACTCTATCGGCAAATGGTGGCAACGAAGGTACAAAAGAAAAAAGGCAAGCGGAAAGTCAAAAAACAACGGCGGAGTTTTTTCCGCCGGATTCCTTCGTACCTGTTGTGGTCGTTGATAGCAGTGGTTGCAGCCATTTATATCTTCTCCTTCTACAAGATGTTTGTCAGTCCATACTCCTTCAGGTGGAAGGCGATGTACGGTGATGAGGTATATCCCGCAGGCACCGTGCGTGGTATCGACATCTCACATTATCAAGAAGAGATAGACTGGGATTTGCTCCGCAATGCCACACTCAAGGACGCACCACTCATGTTCATCTTTGTGAAAGCCACCGAAGGGACAAATTTGCTTGATGAGAACTTCATCCAGAACTTCTATTACGCTCGTCAGAGTGCCATCATGCGAGGTGCTTATCATTATTTCAAACCCCAGTCGTCGGTGGAGCAGCAAGCTCGCTTCTTCTGTAGGCACGTGATATTAGAAGACGAAGACCTGCCTCCAGTGCTTGATGTGGAGGAGGATGGCGGATTGTCGAAGCCGCAACTACAGAAAGCCGTTCTCGAGTGGCTGAAGATTGTGGAAACGCACTATGGTGTGAAACCCATCCTGTATTGCAGCTACAGCTACCGTCGTGATATTCTTACTGCGAAGGAATTCGACGATTACCCATTGTGGATTGCCAACTATTATGTCGATAAATTGGCCTATAAGGGGAGTTGGAAATTCTGGCAACACACTGACTACGGACGAATATCAGGCATTAAAGGCCATGTCGATGTCAATCTTTTCAATGGAACCCGTGAACAACTCAAGAATATGAGTATAGGCAACAACCGAAAAGCAGACTTCGAAGAAGACTGATGCCAGAGTACGGTTATTCTATCAGATCCTCTCCACCGATTACATCGCTTACGCTGAAAGTCTTGTCCCTCTGTAAGAAGTAGCAGTTGTCGGAACGCCTTATCCAAGCAGAGTTGTCATTATTGTATAACTTGTAATCAGCTTTATTCAGCAGTGCTATAAAAGCGTTTGTGCCTTTCTTCGACATGAATGTGACCGACATGCCCCAGTCCATGCCCACGCCAGGTCCTACCTGGATGTAGCTTGAAAAACCTGGGTCCTTGTTTGGGGATGCCGAATTGACAAAACCATCGCTCGACATTTTCACATCGCATGCCTTGGCATAAACGAGATTGTAGCCAATGGCGTTGTCGAACTTGCCCACCTTGCGATAGCCCGCATTGGTGAGCAGTTGCTCTGCCTTGTCAAGTTGTGATGGCTCAAACCCTCCACTTTTCATGTAGTTCCAAACCATATTGAAGGTATAGGGTGTGATACCTGTAGGTGGTAGCGATTGGGCATTGATGAACAAAGGTAACAAAAGTGAGAAGAAAAGAATTGTCGCTTTTTTCATAATTGTCAAGTTTGATGATTACTTATGCAAATATAATACTTTTCAAAATATTGTTGTTCAGCATCACAAAAAAAATCCCTCATTCTCGGAAATAATTGTTTTTTTTTGGCTTTTCGCTCACTTAGTCGTAACTTTGTAAGTGATTAAGAACTATCATTATTTGAGAATCATAAAAAATCGACAAAAAGATATTTTGGCATGAAAGCATTAAACAAAAGAACAGCTCCTAAGAGCGTAGCCCCTGAACGCATCATTCAGTTTGGCGAGGGTAATTTCCTGAGATGTTTTGTGGATTGGATCATCTACAAGATGAACCGAAAGACCGATTTCAACTCATCCGTGGTTGTTGTGCAACCCATTGAACGCGGTATGGTGGATTGGCTCAATGGTCAAGATTGTCTCTACCACGTCAACCTTCAAGGACGCCTCAACGGTGAGGTCGTGAACAAACTCACCCGCATCGACTGCATCAGCCGTGCCCTCAATCCTTATACCCAGAACCAAGCCTTCATGGCTTTGGCCGACCAACCCGAGATCCGATTTGTCATCAGCAACACCACAGAAGCCGGTATCGCTTTCGACGACAGTTGCCAACTCACTGACGCTCCAGCATCATCTTATCCTGGCAAGCTCACACAATTGCTCTACCGTCGTTACCAAACCTTCAACGGAGCTCCCGACAAAGGTCTCATCATCATGCCTTGTGAGCTCATCTTCCTCAACGGACACCATCTGAAAGAGTGCATCTACAAGTACATCGAACTCTGGAAGGACGGTTTTGGCGCGGATTACGATGGATTCAAGAAGTGGTTCACCGACTGTTGCTATGTCTGCGCCACTCTCGTCGATCGCATTGTTCCGGGATTCCCCCGCAAGGAAATCAAGGAGATACAAGAGAAGATCATGTATGCCGACAATTTGGTGGTACAGGGTGAAGCCTTCCATCTCTGGGTCATTGAGAAACCAGAGAACATGAGCATCGAAGCGCTCAAGGCAGAGTTTCCTGCTGAGAAGGCTGGCTTGAATGTGTTGATCGCCGAATCGGAGAAACCTTATCACGAGAGAAAGGTGACGCTGCTCAACGGACCGCACACCGTGCTCAGCCCTGTGGCTTTCCTCTCTGGCATCAATATCGTTCGCGACGCATGCAACGATCCCATGGTAGGCAAATATATCCACAAGGTGCAGTTCGACGAACTCATGCAGACGCTTAACCTTCCGATGGACGAACTGCAGAAGTTCGCTTCCGACGTGTTGGAACGTTTCAACAACCCCTATGTGGACCATCAGGTGACGAGCATCATGCTCAACTCATTCCCCAAATACGAGACACGCGACCTGCCTGGAGTGAAGACATATCTTGAACGCAAAGGCGAATTACCACAGGGACTGGTGTTCGGACTGGCTGCCATCATCACTTACTATAAGGGTGGACAGCGCGAGGACGGTACACCTATCGTTCCCAACGATGCACCCGAAATCATGCAAATGCTCACCGACCTCTGGGCTACAGGCGACACACGCAAGGTGGCAGAAGGTGTGCTGGCTGCTGAGAACATCTGGCATGAGGACCTCAACAAGATACCAGGTCTCACCGACCTTGTGACTGCCGACCTCGACAAGATCCAGCAGCTCGGCATGAGAGGCGCTTTGGAAACTATCCTTTAAAATCGGTAAAGATTATGGTGAAAGAAGAATGGAGTCAACTGGGCTACATCAATGGGCCAGTTGATGAAAATATAGACATCAAGGCGGAGATTCGCCGTATGTGCAAGGAGAAGAACGCTGTGGTTCTCGCCCACTACTATACTGAGGGCGAGATACAGGACATCGCTGACTTTGTAGGCGACTCCTTGGCCCTGGCGCAGTGGGCTGCCAAGACTGATGCCGACATTATTGTGATGTGTGGCGTTCACTTCATGGCCGAGACCGACAAAATCCTCTGTCCCGACAAGAAAGTGCTGGTGTGCGACCTCAATGCAGGTTGTTCCTTGGCCGACAGTTGCAATGCCGACGACCTCAAGGCTTTCATTGACGAGCATCCAGGCTATAAGGTGGTGAGCTATGTCAACACCACTGCCGCAGTGAAGGCACTGACCGATGTGGTGGTCACTTCATCCAATGCAAAACTCATCGTCGATAGCTTCCCCAAGGACGAGAAACTCATCTTTGGCCCCGACCATAACCTTGGCGACTACATCAACTCCCTGACGGGCCGCCAGATGTTGCTTTGGAACGGAGGATGCCACGTGCATGGCCAGTTCTCACTGGAGAAGATCCTCCTGCTCAAGGAAGAGAATCCCGATGCCAAGATTCTGGTGCATCCCGAATGCCCCAAGGCTATCCAGTTGATTGCCGACGTGATTGGTTCTACAGCCAACCTGCTCAATTTCGCCATCAAGGACGACTGCCAGAAGTTCATCGTGGCTACAGAGAGCGGTATTTTGCACAAGATGACCCAGGCATGTCCCGACAAGGTTTTCATACCTGCTCCTCCCGAGGCTACAGAGACGGTCGGATGTCAGTGCAATGAGTGTAGCTACATGCGACTCAACACCATGCAGAAGCTCTACAACACACTGAAGTATGAGTGGCCTGAGGTGAACGTGGATGAGGATATCGCCAAGAAAGCCATACTCCCCATCAACCGCATGCTCGAGATCAGCAAGCAACTCAAGAACTGATTTTTTTGTTCCTAATTAAAGAAATAAAATAAGGAATTCATGAGATGAATGTAGCGGCATTGGTGTCGGGTGGGGTAGATAGTGCGGTCAGCGTCTATCAACTGATGGAGCAAGGCATCCGGCCTCACCTCTTTTATATCAAGATAGGACCGGACAAGGATACGGAATGGAACTGCACCTCTGAGGAAGATGTGGAGATATGCCGTTGGCTTGCCCGTAAGTTCGGTCTTGAATTCGACATTGTTGACCTGCACAAGGAATACTGGGACATGGTTGTGGGCTACACGATGGACAAGGCTCGTGTAGGACTCACCCCCAACCCCGACGTGATGTGCAACAAACTCATCAAGTTCGGTTGTTTCGAGCAGCAAGTGGGCAAGGACTTCGATTTCACAGCCACGGGCCACTACGCTACCATCACCCATCAAGACGACCTCGTCTGGCTATCGACCAGCCCCGACCCTGTGAAAGACCAAACTGACTTCCTTGCGCAGATAGACTACCTGCAGGTCAAGAAACTGATGTTCCCCATCGGTCATCTGTGGAAACATGAAGTCAGGGATATAGCCCAGCGTGCAGGCATGCTCAATGCAGAGCGCAAGGACAGTCAGGGTATCTGCTTTCTTGGCAACATCGACTTCCGCGACTACATAAAAGCTCATCTGGGTGAGAGCCCGGGCGATGTGCGTGAGTTGGAAACAGGTCATCTCATCGGTAAGCACCGCGGACTGTGGTTCTATACCATAGGCCAGCGCAAAGGACTTGGCTTTAGTGGTGGACCTTGGTTTGTGGTGAAAAAGAATGTGAAGCGCAACATCCTCTTCGTCTCTCATGGCTACGATCCAGAGAAGGTCTATAAACAGCACATCGAGATGAACCATCTGCATTTCATCACTGCCAATCCGTGGGAACACGATGCGCCCGACGCACCGCACCGCATCACTTTCAAGATACGTCACACCCCTGAGTTCAATACGGGCACTATCCGTCAGGAAAAAGGAGTCTGGCATCTTGAGGCAGACGAGAAGATACATGGTGTGGCGCCTGGGCAGTACTGTGTGGTCTATGACGCCGACCATCACCTGTGCTACGGCAGCGGAGAAATCGATTAAATGAAAAAAAAGAGGAAACACAACTGGGTGTTTCCTCTTTTTTTTCATTTAATCGGCTAATCGATGAATCGTTTAATCGAGTAATCGTTTAATCGAGTAATCGTTTAATCGACGAATCGTTTCATCGAAGGGGTAATCTCTGGATTATTTTTTCTCCTTCATCAGGTCGCGGATCTCAGTGAGCAGCTTCTCTTCTGCGCTTGGCTCAGCAGGAGCGGCAGCTTCTTCTTCAGCCTTCTTCTTAGAGAGCTTGGTGATGAACTTCACCATGAGGAAGATGACGAAAGCCACGATGAGGAAGTCGATGCAGTTCTGGATGAAAGCACCGTAGTTCCAAGTCACTGCATCCACAGCAGCTGCAATCTCGTTGCCAGCCTCGTCCACTTGAGCGGGAATTGCTTCCTTGAGTGTGCACTTGAGGTCAGAGAAGTTGGCGCCACCAAGCATGTAGCCGATAGGCGGCATGATGATGTCAGACACGAGTGAAGTCACGATTTTTCCGAACGCACCACCGATGATCACACCGACAGCCATGTCCATTACATTGCCCTTAAGGGCGAATTCTTTGAATTCCTGAATAAATTTTCCCATAAAAATTACATTTAAAAAACAAAATAATGTATTTTTGTTGCGAAATTAAATAATATATTTGTAACTTTGTGCTTGAAAAAGGAAAAAAATAAAGATGAGCAAAAAATTTTTTTACGTTTTGGCCTTTCTGATGGTGTTTTTGCTTAGTGCATGCGCCTCTTCCCATTATTGTAATTGTGGTTGATTGCCACTCTTGATTTCATTTCCTTGATCAAAGTAATTTCAACAACAACGCTCAAGAAGCGTATTAAAATCAGTAAAAAAAACAACTCAAGTTTTTCAACCTTTTAATTAATTTATCAACAAACAAATGACAAAAGTAGGTATTAATGGTTTCGGCCGCATTGGTCGTCTCGCATTCCGTCAGATGTTCGAGGCGGAAGGTTACGAAGTAGTAGCCATCAACGATTTGACAAGCCCCAAGATGCTTGCTCATCTTCTGAAGTACGACACAGCTCAGGGCGGTTTCGCTGGCAAGTTCGGCGAGTGCAAGCACACTGTGGAGGCTACAGAGAACTCTATCATCGTGGACGGTAAGGAGATCACTATCTATGCCAAGCCCAATGCTGCTGAACTGCCTTGGGGTGAACTCGGTGTTGATGTAGTGCTGGAGTGCACAGGTTTCTACACTTCTAAGGAGAAGGCTGCTGCTCACATCCAGGCTGGTGCCAAGAAGGTTGTCATCTCTGCTCCTGCAGGCAAGGACCTTCCCACCATCGTTTACAATGTGAACCACAAGACACTGACTCCAGAGGACACCATCATCTCTGCTGCATCTTGCACCACTAACTGTCTGGCTCCTATGGCTGACGCTCTGAACAAGTACGCTCCTATCTGCAGCGGTATCATGTCAACCATCCACGCTTACACAGGCGACCAGATGATTCTCGACGGCCCACAGCGCAAGGGTGACCTTCGTCGTAGCCGCGCCGGTGCTTGCAACATCGTTCCTAACTCTACTGGTGCTGCCAAGGCTATCGGTCTCGTGATTCCTGAACTCAACGGCAAGCTGATCGGTTCTGCACAGCGCGTTCCAACTCCAACAGGTTCTACTACTATCCTCATCGCTGTGGTGAAGGGTAAGGACATCACTGTTGAGGGCATCAACGCAGCTATGAAGGCAGCTGGTACTGAGAGCTTCGGTTACACTGAGGATCAGATTGTCAGCAGCGACATCATCGGTATGAAGTACGGTTCACTCTTCGACGCTACTCAGACCATGGTTAGCAAGATTGACGACGACACTTATCAGGTGCAGGTTGTCAGCTGGTATGACAATGAGAACTCTTACACTTCTCAGATGGTTCGTACTATCAAGTACCTCGCCGAGCTGAAATAAGAAATCTCATTTCTTCTCTAAAAAATAGCCGTCCGAATTGCCGGACGGCTATTTTTATCCATTACGTTTTTCCACTATTCCACAACTCCGCTTTTCCATTATTTCTCCCTTTACGCTATGCCTTCCATGCTGGCTATTCTTGGTCCCACGGCTTGTGGTAAGACTTCTTTTGCAGTTGCTCTGGCTGATTGTCTCGACGGCGAGATCATCAGCGCCGACAGTCGTCAGGTTTATCGTGGCATGGATCTGGGTACTGGCAAGGATCTGGCCGACTATGACATTCACGGTCATCGCATACCTTTTCACCTGATCGACATCTGTGATGCAGGTGAGAAATACAACGTCTATCGTTATCAGCACGATTTCCTCGTGGCTTACAATGATATTGTCAGCCGTGGCCGATTTCCAATCCTTTGTGGCGGTACAGGACTCTATCTGGAGAGTGTGCTGAGAGGATATAAATTGTGTCCAGTTCCTCAGAATCCGGAATTACGTAAATCTTTGGAAAATAAATCATTGGAGGATTTAGTTAAAGTATTACTTGAGTATAAGGAAAAGACGGGCGGAAAGATGCACAACACCACAGATGTGGACACGGCTCAACGTGCCATTCGCGCCATTGAGATCGAAGAGTATTACAGTGAACACCCTTTGCTCGACGCTTCTTTTCCTGATATCCACAGTTTGGTCATCGGTTTGGACATCAGTCGTGATTTGCGTCGTGAGCGAATCAGCAAGCGTTTGCAACAGCGTCTTGATGATGGTATGTTGGACGAGATCCGACGTCTTTTGGATTCGGGTGTGCATCCCGACGATCTGATTTATTATGGCCTTGAATACAAATACCTCACTTTGCACGTCATCGGTCAGTTGACCTATGATGAGATGTTCCGTCAGTTGGAAATAGCCATTCATCAGTTTGCCAAACGCCAGATGACTTGGCTCCGTGGTATGGAGCGGCGTGGAGTCCATATCCATTGGATTGATGCCACGCAACCTATGGATGACAAGGTTTCAGAAGTCATAAAACTACTGAAAGAATAGAGGCGGGATAAACCCGCCTCTATTCTTTCAGGTCATTTCCTGATTACAGTCGTTTCAATTAAAAAATCCCCATTACTGTCGTTTCAAGTTCCACTTGCTGTTATCGGAGTTGAAATCATATTCAGCAAGAGTAGGTGTGCTGTCGCCTGCCGAGTAGATGACGTAACGTGTGTTGATTTCTTTTTTTCCAGGGATGCGTTTGGGCATGATACGATATGTGCCGTCGATCAGTTGTTCGATGCGCCATAGTTGCTCATCGCTTCCAGTGAATTGTGGCACAGTGTTCAGTTCCAGGTCCTTTGTGGCAGCCAGAGCGCGTTCTGTTCCTGCAATGGTGATCTTGCAGTACGGTCCGCCGAGGAAACCACCTGCCTCAGCTACGGGTGTGATGGTCCAGTGCTGGTGTGGTCGGAACATGTAGTCGCTGCAATGAACGGCTATCTCTCCCGATGGCCACGTACCGATCACATCCTCCAGTTTCTGGTTGGGTACAGGTACGATGGGCTCGTTGGGGTCGATACGTCGGAAGTTCTGCCTCTGCTGTTCGATGCGTGTGAAGTTGACAGCCAGCTCAAGACTGTAGCCACGACGTTCGGATGTGATGGCGTAGGTGCCTTCATGGAAGCGGTCGCCAGCCACAGGCCAACCGTTCTTCCAGAGCAGTGGTCGGATGCCCAGCACACTGCGTCCTCCCATATCGAAATCCGCCTCGTAGTGGCACGACATGATTTCCACACCTTCGTCGATGACGGTTCGTCCGAAATGTCCGGGACCTGTGACACGGTCGCCAGCCGCCAGCACCATGCGTCCACCGCCTTTGAGCATGTCGCGTCCCACATTGTCAAGATAAGGACCTGTGACGCTCCTCGACCTTCCTACGATGATGTTGTAGGTAGAGTTGACTCCGTCGCAGCATGTGCCGTGCGTGCCAAGCAGATAGTACCATCCATCACGGTAGATGAGGTCGGTGGCTTCGCAGTCGATGGCGATATCCTGTTCCACATTACCTTTCACGCGCTCACCTGTCTTTGGGTCGAGTTCGATGAGTCGTATGCTTCCCCAGTAGGTGCCGTAGCTGGCCCAGAGACGACCTGTGTTGGGGTCGAGCAGGAGCGAGGGGTCGATGGCGTCGCAGTCTTCCATACCGTCGCTGCTCGCCACTTCTATGGCTTCTGTATATTTGAAGTGTGGAGATTCAGGGTCGAGAGTTTTGTTCCACATGGTGAGTATGCGTCCGTTGTGGTTGCCGAAGAGTCCACCGCCTGTGGCTCCGTAGATGACGAGGTATCGCTTGCCGATCTTCATGGCGTCAGGTGCAGCGCCTCCTCCAGGGCGTACGCCTCCCGAACGCCAGGTCCATCCGTCGTCGGAGATCAATCCACCTCCACCAGTACCAAAGGTATAGTATTTCCCATCACATTCGACGATGGTTGAGGGGTCGTGGATATAGGGTGCCCCAGTCTGTGCAGTAGCGGTGAGTAGTGAGCAGTTGAGTGCTGCGAATAGTATGGCTCGTATTGTTTTCATATCTGTTGTTGTATTTTTAGTTCTTGATGGTGTATTTGGTTACAGGTTTTCCTTTCTCATCCACAAATCGGACGCAGAAGTCGCTCAAGCCAGGACCATTGACCACAGCGCAGCGTACGATGTTGCGTCCTTTTTTGAGTGTCAGGCGGTTCGACATGCCGTCGTCTGCCACCATCCGTCGGTCGCTCTCAAGCATAAGCACTGGTTTGTCGTTCTCGGCTGTTTTTCCTTCGGCTGGTTCCACCCACCACATCGATGCTCCATTGCTTCCTGCAGCCAGTCTGACGTTGGGGATGTCTTCCTCACACTCAATGGTAGTGACTGCCCAGAAGCACACACGGTAGGTGGCTTTCTGCAAGAGGTCGGCGAAACGGAAGAGCCGCACGTTGTAGGTGTTGCTCTCTGTGGCGTGCCAAGTGAGTGATTGTTTGTCGTGTTTCACTTTCTGCCCGTCGCGCGGCATATTGGGAAGGGGCTTAGGAAGTTTTGCAGGGTTGGCGAGGTTGTCCTGCATATAGGTGAAAGAAAAGAGCAGGTTGCTATTTGCCTCGGGGTTATCGATGGGCTCGAGGATCATCCATCTACGTATGAATCCTTGCTCGTCGGGGCTTGCTGTAGGTGATGAGATGCTGGAGAAATATTCAGGACGTTTCTTGATTTGCAACCAGTCCACGCTGATGCTGTCGCCTTCTCCCGTGATGCAAATGTCGCTGATGCCTTTGGGCAAGTAGAGGAGGGGAGCGGTGAGGGTGAGCCAGCGTCCACTCATGTCTCTACGGAAATTGCCCATCTGCGACACGACGTTGATGGGCACCTGTGCGATGACTTTTCCCTTCGCGTCGCGCTCGCGTACTTTGAGAGTGGTGTTGGCGTTGGCCTTGACGCATACAGTCAGGTATCCATTGGCATTCACACTGCTGAAATCCACATCGTTGTATCTCACCCACGATGTTTTGGAGGGCAATGTGGCGTGCCAGCCACGGAAGGTGTTGAGGGTGTCATTGAAGAGGATGGACACGTCGTCGCTCTTGGTGCTGAATCGGTCGATCTCGATGCGTGAGTTGGCTGGTGTCACTCCCACGCCGCGGAGAGTGGGCTTCACCTCAATGATGGTGCCATCGGCATTGAAAGCGATTTTGTCGATGTGTGGTGAACGTCGTTTGTCATCACGTGGGGAGTAGTCGTTGTGGTGGTAGAAGATGTACCACTGACCTTTGTATTCCAGAATGCTGTGGTGGTTGGTCCAGCATCGGTTGCTGTGCTCAGCCATGATGATGCCCTTGAAATCCCAGGGACCGAGTGGGTTCTTCGACATGGCATAAGCCAAGGTTTCTGTGGGGTTGGCACCGTTGCTGGTATCTCCTCTTACCCATGGGAAGGTGAGGTAGTACCAGTCGCCACGGCGGAAGACGAAAGGTCCTTCCTTGAATCCGTCGGGCAGTCCTTCCATTTGTTGTCCCGCCACCATGAAAGCAGGTGGTGTTTGTCCCTGAGGTGCATTGCCGCCTGGTCGTTGTGGCATCTGCATGGCTTGCAGTTCGCCATCCACTTCTTTCATGTTGTCTTTGAGTTTGGCGCCTCTGATGCCCATTCCCGACCAATAGATGTAGGCTTGTCCATCGTTGTCGAGCAAGACACAGGGGTCGATACCCGAAACACCTTTGATGGGTTCAGGTTCAGCGGTGAAAGGTCCGACGGGACTGTCGGCTGTAGCCACTCCGATGCCGAATCCACGGCCTATCTTCTGTCCGTCGGGAAAATAGAAGTAGTATTTCCCGTTTTTCTCCACGCAATCGGGTGCCCACATGGAGTAGCCAGCGGGGTTGCCCCACTGCACGTCCTCCTGCGAGAGGATGACTCCGTGGTCGGTCCAGTCTGTGAGGTTTTCCGATGAGAAGACATGGTAGTCGGCCATGCAGAACCAATCTTGTCGCACGCCATTCTGTCCTGGTTCGGGTTTGGGAGGAATGATGTCGTGCGAAGGATAGACGTACACCTTGTCGTTGAATACGCGTGCCGTTGGATCGGCGGCGAACTGGTTGTGGATGATGGGGTTCTGGGCTGTGATGGCCAGCGGGAACCCAAGCAAGATCATGAGGTTGAGTGTTTTCATTCTTCTGTCTTTGTTATTTTTGCAATGATTGATGTTCGTTAGGTAATGCAAAAATAACAAAACAAATCAACATCCGCTATTAAGAATGTAACATGAAATTTTTTTCTCGGTTGAAAAATCAGCAGTTGTTTCTTAATTGACAATCTTTGTTACAGTGAAGGAATGAATACCCATCATGATTTCCGTCGCTTACTCCTCATTGGAATAGCGGTGTTGGTAGGCCACATAACCGACAACTTCGTGGATAAGGGCAGTCCATCGACCGATGACACCTGGCTGTAGGAACTTGTAACCACCATTGGCTAAGAATGGAGAATCGATGTCGGTGGCATAGGTGTCGATGTCCAGTCCTGCTTGGGTGAAAGCCAGTTTCGATCGGCGCATGTGTATGGCTGAGGTGATGACCAACGGACGTTGCTGATGGATGCTGTCGCCCAACAGCTCAATTGTGAAGGTGGCGTTTTCATGGGTGTTGTTGGCCAAGGGTTCGATGATCAGGTCTTCGCTCCTCACGCCAAGTCTTTCCACGTATTTGCGCATCTCCTCGGCATTGCCATGTAGCCCGGGATTGATCTTTTCCGAAATCACAGAACCATCGGAGGCCAGCACCACTTTGTCGATGACTCCGTGGTGATAGAGTTGGATGGCCTCGAGCAGACGGTCGGCGATCTCGGAGAATTCAGGCCGGTTGCGTTTCCAGTCCCAGTAACTGTATCCACCGAGAACCAATCCGTAGCGGTAGTGCTTGCCTTCTACGTCGGTTTTGTCATAGTCACCTATCCACTGCCGCTCAGCCAAGACGTAGATGCTGGGATTGGTGAACACCAACAAGAGGATGGCTGATATGATCAATGGAATACGTCTCAACTTGCGCATGAACTTGAAGTAGGTGAG
Organism: uncultured Bacteroides sp.; assembly: GCA_946628545.1. Taxonomy (GTDB): domain Bacteria; phylum Bacteroidota; class Bacteroidia; order Bacteroidales; family Bacteroidaceae; genus RUG11857. The sequence goes on from CAMOWU010000045.1 coordinate 14,771, forward strand.
CAACTCCAACACCATGAACAAAAAGACGTAGAAGATGGGATTGGTCAAGTAGTAGATCATTGTCGTGATGGGATTGTTGGTCGAGATGGGATTGTTGGTCGAGATGGGATTGTTGGTCGAGAAGGACTTGATAGTCAGAGTGGGCTTTAGTTGGTTTTTGTCTGATGGAGGCACTATTCGTGGTGGTAGGGTTCGCCGCGTATGATGGTCATGGCGCGGTAGAGTTGTTCCACGAAGATAAGGCGCACCATCTGGTGGGAGAACGTCATTTTCGACAGCGACAGTTTTTGCTGGGCTGCGGCATAGACATCATCGGAGAAACCGTAAGGACCTCCGATGATGAAAACCAGACGGTGGGAGAGGGTGTTCATTTTATTGGCCATCCAATCGGCAAGTTCCACACTTCGCAGTTCGCGTCCACGCTCATCGAGCAGCACGACATGGTCGCCGGGCTGAAGCAGGCGCAGAATCTGCTCACCCTCCAGTTGTTTCTGTTGTTCCTCACTCATTTTCTTGTTGTTTTTAAGCTCAGGAACGACAGCGACGTCGAAGGTCAGGTAGTGCTTCAAGCGACCGACATACTCTTCAGTCAATGCAGAGATATGTGGGTCGGTCGTTTTCTTGACAAGAATCAATAATGTCTTCAATTCTCAAAAATCAATTTTAAATGGTCAAAAATGCGATTGAGTTCTGCCGAGCGTGAGCATTTTAGGCGAAGCCAATGGTCAAAAATGCGATTGAGCGAGAGCAGAGCCAAGCTTGCTTGAGCTATGCCGAGCGTGAGCATTTTAGGCGAAGCCAATGTTCAATGGTCAATGTTCAATGAATCCTCATCTCGTCACGCTTTTCACGCCCTTGACGGTGCTCAGTTTCTTGACCAGTGCTTCGAGTTGTTTGATTTCGTCGATCTGCACGGTCAGTGTGCCTTGGAAAAGTCCGTCTTTAGAGCTGATGGAGATCGACCTGAGCAGCACGTTCTTCTCCTTGTTGATGATGGAAGTGATGTTGTTGACGATGCCAATGTCATCCTTGCCCACCACATGAAGAGTGATGGCGTACTGCGAGTTGCCCTTTCCTGCCCATTTGGCCCTGATGACGCGGTAGCCTTTAGCATCTTTGAGGTGAGCGGCGTTAGGGCAGTTCTGGCGGTGGATCTTGATACCCCTGTTGAGGGTGACGAAACCAAAAATGGGATCACCATAGATGGGAGAGCAGCATTTGGCCAGTGAGTATTCCACCCCTTTGACGTTCTGGTCGATGATGAGTTCGTCCTTGATCTCATGCTCTTCGTTTTCAGATGGTTGCTGAACGAAATTTTCCGCACTTACTGTGGTAGCCTCTTCGTTTGTTTCATTGCTTTGTCCTGTGGCTTCCACGTACCGCTCGATGAATTCGTTGACATCAATGACCTCTTCCTGAATGGCTTTGTAGAATTCGTTGATGTACTTGTAGCCCATCTTGACGATGAGTCGGTTGAGCGATGCCTCGTCGTATTCTATTTTCTTGTTGCGGAATTTTCGTTCCAGTGTTTCCTTAGCGAACGATGCGGCACGTGCGTCTTCCTCGTGTAGCGACTGTCGTATTTTGGTTTTGGCCTTGGAGGTAATGACCATCTTGAGCCAGTCGCGTTTAGGTGTCTGGTGAGGTGATGTGAGTATCTCGACCTGGTCGCCACTGTTGAGTCGTGTGCGCATAGGCACATTCTTGCCGTTGACTTTTCCTCCTGTGCAGCGCGAGCCCACTCCCGTGTGGATTTGGAAGGCAAAGTCGAGCACCGTGGCCCCTTTAGGCAACTTGAAAAGGTCGCCCTTGGGTGTGAACACGAAAACCTCGTCGCTATAGAGATCGACTTTGAACTGATCCACCAGTTGCTCGTCGCTTGTGGCACCCGATTCCAGGGAGGAACGGATGTCGGCCAGCCATTCCTCCAATCTTGCGCTGCCACCTTTCACCCCTTTGTAGCGCCAGTGGGCAGCCAGTCCGTGTTCGGCGATGTCGTCCATTCGTTCTGTACGGATCTGAATCTCCACCCATCGTCCTTCAGGTCCCATCACTGTAGTGTGCAGCGATTCGTAGCCGTTGCTTTTGGGTACCGACAGCCAGTCGCGCAAGCGTTTGGGATTGGGCATATACATGTCGCTGACGATGGAATAGACCTGCCAGCACTGCTGTTTTTCCTTTTCTAAAGGTGAGTCGAGGATGATGCGGATAGCGAAAAGATCATAGACATTCTCGAAGGCGCATTTCTGTTTCTGCATCTTCTGCCAGATGGAGTGTATGCTCTTGGTTCGGCCCTTGATATGGAATTTCAGCCCTTCATGTTCCAGTTTTTCCTGTATAGGTCCGATGAAGCGTGCGATGTATGCGTCGCGGGCACGTTTGGTCTCGTTGAGTTTGTCCTTGATCATGTAGTAGGCATCGTGCTCCAGATATTTGAGCGACAAGTCTTCCAACTCCGACTTGATGACATAGAGGCCGAGTTTGTGAGCCAGAGGGGCATAGAGTTGACTGGCTTCCAACGCCACCTTCCTGCGGTCGTCGTCGCTGCCTTTGTCCTTGATCTGTCGCATCAGGTTCACTCTGTCGGCTATGATGATGAAGACTACACGCATGTCCTCGGCAAAAGATAGCAACAAGGATCGGAAATTGTCGGTCTCGATAGCTGTCTGTCGGGCATAGAGCTGGTTCACCTTCAGCAGCCCTCTGATGATTTTAGCGATCTCATCGCCAAATTCCTTTTCCACTTCCTCGATGCTCAGAGTGCCATTGGCCACACAACTATGGAGCAGGATGCTGATGATGCCAGCGCGTCCCACCTTGATCTCATCGGCAGCGATGATGGCTGTCTGGAGGTCGAAGATGATGGGATTGAGTCCAAAGGCATTGCGTTGCAACCCCTGGTGCTCGGCAGAGTGGATGATCATCTGCTTCACTTTGTGGAAATCGTCGTTCTTGCCAAGATCGCCTGCCAGTTCGTTCAGTGCTGTCAGCAGCGATTTCAGCATGTCTTTCTCTTCGTCTGTAAACAAGGTATTGTTGATGTTCATTGTAGCTCCGATTTGGTTGAAATTGCTTTTGCGCAACAAAGATACACAAAAAAATGGATTTAGCGGATAGACAACATCAATTATACCACATTAAAGGTATATGGATGATAAAAAAAATCGTGTCAACCCGTCATTTCATGGATAGGATAGATACAAAAAAAGAGGCAGCTGCCTCTTTTTTTCGCGCAGGAGACGTTTCTCGCGAAAAGCATCCCACTGATTTCATTCAATTGTCTTACATTTGTTTGTATATAGATAGAATTCTCTTGCCAAAAACAGGTTGTATATCAGAAAACAAAATATATGTCTAATGTCAAATGTCTAAAGTCTAACGTCTAAAGTCTAACGTCTAAAGTCTAACATCTAACGTCTAAAGTCTAACGTCTAAAGTCTAACGTCTAAAGTCTAACATCTAACGTCTAAAGTCTAAAAAGGAGCGTCAGTGATGATGGCACCGTCGGTGAAGACATCGTCGTTGATGAGTGGTACGTCGCTGTCGCCTGCTGGTGCTTCGGGTAGATTCATCCTCGACGATAGTTCTTGTCCGCTTCCGCCCACCAGACTTCCCTCATTGAGGTTGAGGAATCGTGCGAATTGTGATTTGAATCGCAGTCTCACGTCGCCTACGGCACCGTTTCTGTGCTTAGCGATAATGATTTCAGCGACACCATGCAGGTCGTTGCCATTGGCGTCCTTGTAGATTTTGTAGTATTCAGGACGGTGGATGAAACATACGATATCGGCATCCTGCTCGATGGCACCCGATTCGCGCAAGTCGCTGAGTTGCGGTCGTTTGCTGTCGGCTGCCGCTTCAGGTGTCGCAGCCACTCGGTTTTCCACACCACGGTTCAACTGACTCAGGGCTATGATGGGAATATTGAGTTCCTTGGCCAGTCCCTTTAGCGAACGCGAGATGGTTGACACTTCCTCTTGTCGGCTGTTGTAGCTCATTCCACTTGCGTTCATCAGCTGCAGGTAGTCGATGATGATGAGTTCCACTCCATGTTCACGCACCAGTCGTCGGGCCTTGGAACGCAGTTCGAAGACAGAGAGCGAAGGTGTGTCGTCGATATACAGTGGCGCGTCGTACATCTCATTGATTTTGTAGTCGAGCTGTCCCCATTCGTAGGTGGCGAGTTGTCCGCTCTTGAACTTATCACCTTCAATCTCACATACATTGATGATCAGACGGTTGACCAGCTGCACGTTCGCCATTTCGAGCGAGAACATGGCGATGGGCACCTTGTTGTTGATGGCGATGTTGCGCGCCATCGACAGCACAAAAGCTGTCTTACCCATTGCTGGTCGCGCGGCGATGATGATGAGGTCGGATCGTTGCCAACCACTGGTCATCTTGTCCAGATCGTCGAATCCGCTGGCCAAGCCACTCAAACCGTCCTTGCGGGCAGCGGCTTTCTTGAGCAGTTCCATGGCCTCGTTGATGACGGGGTTGATCTGCGTATAGTCCTTCTTCATGTTGGTCTTCGACAGTTCGAAGAGCCTTGCCTCAGCAGTCTGCATCAACTCCTGCACATCCTGCGTGTCGTCGAAAGCCATGGTTTGGATGGCGCTGGAGTAGGAGATAAGTTGACGGGCGAGTGCGCGTTGGGCGATGATTCGGGCGTGGTATTCGATATGTGCCGATGAAATCACCTTGCCACTCAGTTCGGTGATGTAGAAAGGCCCTCCGGCATTCTCCAATTCACCTGTCTCGCGCAACTGTTGCGTCACGGTCAGGATATCAATGGGCTTGTCTTCTGTGGCCAATTGTGTGATGGCACGGTAGATGATTTGGTGCTTGTTGTCGTAGAAGGATTCTGGTTTGAGGATGTCACTCACCAGTCCGAAAGCGTCTTTTTCAATCAAGCATGCACCCAAGACTGCCACTTCAAACTCCAATGCCTGAGGCTGAAGATGACCATACTCGCTCATCTGTGCCACTGCGTCGTTTTGTTTTTTGCTTGGAGTTCTTCGTCTCGTCTCTGCCATTTTTCCTAACCTGATTTTTAATTCGGATGCAAAATTAGGATTTTGTGCCCTCATATACCATTTTCCCGCCTGAAAGTTATTAAATAGTTTTCAACAGTGGATGTTGAAAACTGACGGCAACCCTATCTCATGTAACTTCTCAGTTTCAGGTAGGGACGCGACGTGTTGTGTCCGAATCATAGCGGATGCGACGTGTCGTGTCCGAATCATAGCGGACGCGACCGTCGCGTCCCTACTGTCTTTCAATGGCATCAGAAAAATCTTTCAAATAGTTTTGGCTTTTGTAGGCTGATATTTCAGGAATTATTGCTACATTTGTAGTTTGAATGGATTTCTCACAGATACATAAGTCCAGATGAAGCAACTTACCGACCAAGAGATTATCGAACGACTCATTTCTCGTGACAACGCCGTGACTGAATGGTTTTTCTACACCAAATGCCAACCGTTGTTCAGCAAGATCATCTTTCGTGTGTTCGACGGCGACGTTGAATATGCGGAGCTTGTCGGCATGGTCTATGACGACCTCATGCGCAATGACGCCAAAAAACTCCGTCAGTTCGAGTTCCGCAGCACCCTCACCAATTATATTAAGGTGGTAGCAAACAATCTTGCCATACAAAAAAAGGATGAAGTGATAGAAAATGTAAGTAAAGACTATCTATATGAACAAAAGAGTGGCCTACATGGCGACACAACGTCCTCCGACCTACCCGTCGCCTCTCCCAACGGTGAAGCCACAACCCACGACGATTATTCCGGTGAAGGATACGACAGCACAGCGAGACTCCAGGCTCAGATGGACCTTGAGAACCTGTTTTCCAAGATGAAGAACAAACGATACGTCTCAGTGCTTCAGAAACTGATGATAGAAGGTTTGGAACCGACCGAACTGGCACTGGAGATGGGTGTGACCGTTGACAATCTCTATAATATCAAGCGGAGGGCGATGAAAGAACTGACCCATGTGGCACTCAAGGATGTCAGTATTTATGTGAATGTCTATAACAAGTAATAAGTTATGATCAACGAAGAACTCATTGCCGCTTATCTCGATGGCAACACCACAGCAGAAGAGACCATCCGCGTAATAAGGGCTATGCAGACCGATAAAAGACTGAGCCGGCTGGTCTTCAATTGCTATATGATGGACGAAAGGGCTGATAAACGAATAAAGAAAGGCAAGATTGTCGATATGTCCATTCCGCGTCAGGAAAAGCAAGTTTATATGGCTGCTAAGAAAGAGAACAATGATTGCGAGATCCTGTGTGAGTTGTTCATATTGAAAGCCAAGGGTATCACATCGAATCTGGACTTTTTAGCAGAGGAAGCCAAAAAGAATGGATGGTTGAGCGATGCTGGAACCAAATTGGATGATTTCGGCAAGCTTTTGGAAAACAAAGGCTTCAAAGTGAAAAGAAAACGACAAGCCTCATTGGAAGAACTCAAGTCAGCATTAGACCATAAAAAACATGTCTTGGTAGCAGTGGATGGAGGTGAACTTATTGGCGACCCGTCTTTTGAGAAGTTTGAAGACCAATGCATTGGCAAGATACCTGACCACGCCGTAGTGGTGACAGCCTACAACGACACAGACCAGACCATCAGTATCTACGATCCCACCATGGGCCAGGCCATCTGCAGTTATTCCTACACCCGTTTTCTTGACGCCTGGGACGACTCCAAAAACTATATCATCACAGTCGAGTAACTATTGTTTCTTTTTCAGCCTGATCACGTTGATTTCCGGCCATGCTCCAAGGCGAAAGGGGATGGTTCCGCCAATACCGTGGGAAACATACAGCATCTGATGGCTATCATGGTACAAACCACTCCATTCGCTGTATATCAGGCTTGCTGGACTGAAGTGTCCAATCTTCAGCTGCGCGGCATGGGTGTGGCCCGACAAGGTGAGAGGAATAATCGTTTTGCCGGTGACTTCCATTCTCCAGTGCGACGGGTCGTGGGAGAGCAGGATGGTGAAGGCCTCAGAAGGTATTCCAGCCATGGCCTTACCTAATTGACCCTTAGCCTCAAATGGCGGTTTGCCTATCTGTTCCACTCCTATTATATAAATGGATTCTCCACCTCTCTGTATCCTTTGATGCTCATTGAAAAGCAGTCGCCAGCCGATTTCTTTTTCTTTTTTCATCACTTTCGACTTGAAATAGTAATCGTGATTGCCTAAGATAGACAACACACCGTCTTTGGCTCGTAGTTTTGAAAGTGTTTCTACAAAAGGATCAGCCTCTTCATCCTTATAGTTCACCAAGTCGCCTGTGAAGACAATGAGGTCGGCTTGTTGGGCATTAGCTGTGTCAACCACATGAGTGATCAGTTCAGGATGCGGGACAAACGACCCCAAGTGCAAGTCGGAAATCTGCACGATCTTGAAATCATCGAACTGCTCAGGCAAATTGTCGAAAGCGAAAGTCTCTTCTTTGACTTCCAGTTTTTTCCATCCGTACAAGAAGCCATATAGAAAAACTCCTATCAGGCCACATGCCGCCACACATCCGGCAATCCATCCAAAAGGCCACGCAACAAGTGCGAAAAGCATCTTTGGAGGAAGCAAGAGTATGATGCAACCAAAGAAGATACGTTTTCTGAGTAGGTAGCCAAAACGTTTCTTATCGAACCCTATCGACAAAATCAGCACAGCTATTGTTGGCAGGCTGATCAGTGTCTTCCACACCCAACTGATATCTGGAAAGATGTATTTCCAGATGATCACATCGGGGACAATAGTCATGAATAGGATGATAATCAGTAGTCTCTGCATGTTTGGGCCAATGTTTGAAGAGCTGGGAGTGCTTTGCACACCCCAGTTACCAAGTGAAGATGCCTTCAGCGTCTTTCCGCACAAATCTCTTCAAAGGTGGGTGTCTTTTCTTATCGTTTGACAAAATTAGACAAAAAAACGGATTTTCAAGCATGTCCAGTTCAAGAATCGCAATTTCTTTAGAGTGAAAAGTAATCAAATACTTTTAGATTTGTATCATTTGAAACAACTGCTACATTTCAAAGAATGATTTTTATGTTGATTTTATTAGTTTTGTACTCGAAATAACATCGATTCACCAATCATTATTAACATAAAAAATGAAAAGACCATTCATCCTGCTTTTGATGGCCCTCTCGACAACGGCTGTCAATGCACAAGACAAACTCTATGCCGATGAGTTTCCCATTGGCGACGTGACTTTGCTCGACGGACCTCTGAAAAGAGCACGCGACCTCAACATCAAGACACTGCTGCAATACGACTGTGATCGATTGTTGGCACCATATTTCAAAGAAGCGGGCTTGACGCCCAAAGCCAAGGCTTATCCCAACTGGGACGGGCTGGATGGTCATGTGGGCGGTCACTATCTGACAGCTATGGCTCTGAATGCCGCCACAGGTAGTGATGAATGTCGCCAGCGTATGGAGTATATGATTGACCAGCTTCAGCTTTGCGCCGACGCCAACATCAAGAATCATCCCGACTGGGGACGAGGATACGTGGGTGGAATGCCCAACAGCGAACGTATCTGGACCAATTTCAAAAAGGGTGACTTTGGAGTCTATTTCGGTTCGTGGGCACCGTTCTACAACCTTCACAAGATGTACGCCGGCCTGCGCGATGCATGGCTCTATTGCGACAACGAACAAGCCAAGACCCTTTTTCTCGGTTTCTGCGACTGGGCCATCGACCTCACTTCGGGTCTGACCGACGAACAGATGGAACGCATGCTTGGCAATGAACATGGAGGCATGAACGAAGTGCTTGTCGATGCCTATGCCATCACAAAAGACCAGAAGTACCTCGAAGTGGCCCGCCGTTTCTCCCATCGCCGTCTGCTGACACCCATGTCGCAACGAGTGGACTGCCTTGACAACATGCACGCCAACACCCAGGTGCCTAAAGTGGTGGGCTTCGAACGTATCAGTGAGTTGAGTGGCGACGAGAGCTATCACCATGCCGCTGATTTCTTTTGGGACATTGTCACAGGAGAACGCTCTTTGGCTTTTGGAGGAGACAGCCGTCGCGAGCATTTCCCCAGTCGTGACGCCTGTATGGACTTCATCAACGACATCGACGGACCTGAGTCGTGCAACACCAACAACATGCTCAAACTCACCGAGGACCTCCACCGACGCAATCCTGAAGCACGCTACGCCGACTTCTATGAGTTGGCTACCTTCAACCACATCCTCTCCACACAACATCCCGAACACGGAGGATATGTCTATTTCACCCCGGCTCGTCCTCGTCATTATCGTAACTATTCAGCCCCCAACGAAGCCATGTGGTGCTGTGTGGGCACAGGTATGGAAAACCATGGCAAGTATGGGCAGTTCATCTACACTCATGTAGGCAACGCTCTTTATGTCAACCTGTTTGTTGCTTCCGAACTCAATTGGCGTGAGCAAGGTGTAGTCCTTCGCCAAGAGACCATCTTTCCTTACGGCGAAAGCAGCCGCATCACAATCACTCAAGGTAAGGGCGAGTTTCCCCTTCTCGTGCGCTATCCTGGTTGGGTCAGCCCTGGCAAGTTCTCTGTAAAGGTCAATGGACAGCCCGTCAAAATCATCAGTGGTCCTTCATCCTATGTGCTGATCGACAGGAAATGGAAGAAGGGTGACGTGGTGGATATTGAATTCCCTATGCACAACAGTGTGAAATACCTGCCCAATGTGCCACAGTATATTGCTCTGATGCACGGTCCCATCCTCTTGGGTATGAAGACTGGTACAGAAGACTTGGCACATCTCATCGCCGACGACAGTCGTTTTGGTCAGTATGCAGGTGGCAAGAAACTGCCCATCAACGAGGCTCCCATCCTCATCAACGACAATATCGAGCAGATTGCCGACCAACTCACTCCTGTAGCAGGCAAACCTTTGCACTTCACGCTCAACACCCACATGGAGAATGCCATCAACAATGAGCTCCAGCCATTCTTCGAGATTCACGACTCCCGCTATATGATGTATTGGCTCTCTCTGTCGGAGCAAAGTTACAGGAGTTATCTCGACCAACTTGCCAAAGCAGAAGAGGAGCGGCAGAAGCTTGAAGCAATGACCGTGGACAAGGTTCAACCCGGGGAACAACAACCTGAGACCGATCATAAGATGGAGACCGACCGTTCGAATACAGGCAACACCAATGATGTTTTCTGGCGTGACGCTCGCGACGGACATTACTTCAGTTACCTGATGCAGACCGACGGACGCACCGACCTTTCCCTGCGGCTTCAGTTCTGGGGTGTGGGAGAGTGGAAGACCCATGAGTTCGACATCTTCATCGACGACAATCTACTGACTTCCATCAACAACACCGGCAAATACCGCATCTCTGAATTCAAGTACGAGTCTTATCCCATCCCTGCTGAGATGCTGCAAGGCAAGAAACAGGTGCGGGTGAAGTTCGTAGCCAAACCCGGCAAACAAATTGGTGAGATCTATGGCGTGAGACTTGTGAAAGCGCAATATTAAGAATGCATTGTGTCTATTCCAACTCCAGCGGATCATAGGGATAGACTTTTGAGAGGGCATTGCCATCCATATCTTTCCATCCCAGTGTCTTTGCGGGGTTCTCGTTGATTTTCCGCTCCAGCTTCAGCACGGTCTCGCGCTTGATGGGCTTGCGGCGTGCGTATTTGCTCCTGACCATTGGCCGACGGACGCGCTCCACGCTGGTACACTCGAAGGTGTAGAGGCGGTCGGTGTCATAGACCTTGACGATGAGGCCGGGCAGGCCTCCGAACTTCCACGGCCCGAACTTCATAGGAACCTCCGTCGTGAACCATGCTTCGAAGTCGCGCCCGTGGTAGTGGCATGTGGCTTTCTGACAGTGGTAGCCGCTGACGGTGGCGGTGTCCTGCGTCAGCGTCCATTGCTGTCCGGGGTAAGGCTCGTCGTAATAGCCCTCGTACTGCGACAGACGCTCGCGGTTGTATGTCCTTATCTTTCCGTTCTCCGCTATCAGCACATGGTATTGCAGTTCGTTCCAGTTGCCATATCCGTTGCGCCCACGCGGCAGCAGTTTCTTGGAGAAATTGCCCGAGCGGTTAGTCCTGCGGTCAACAGTGCGCAGCGAGTCCGACTCCCACACGAAATAACTGTAATACTTGTTGCAATGACTGCCCACCTCCAGTATCTGCCAGTCGATGTAGGTGTTCTCGTCCTTGATGTCGAGGGCATTGAGGGCATACCACACGCGGACAGTGGCCGTATCGATGGTGATGTAGTTGTCGATGTTCGACATGGCCACATAGCCAATCTTGCTTTGTTTCTCCTGTGCCCATGCATTCACGGCAGCGAGGGCGATGATGATGGTGATGATTTTCTTGTTCATGTTGCTATTCTAACTCCAATGGACTATAGGGTGTAAACTTCGACACGGCTTCGCCCATCACCACATTTCCTGCGGCATCGACTGAGGCTTTGTGATAGTCTGCGGCCTTGAACCAGTTTTCATTGAATGTCTTTTGCATCTTCCACACCTTTTCGCGGGTGGAGGCGCGGTAGGCCTTGAAGTCGTACTTGTAGATGGGGTATGGCTTGGAGGATATTTGCACGGCCTCGAAACGATAGATACCCGCCGTGTCCTGTAGTTTCAGGATAAGGCCTGG
>CAMOWU010000046.1 GCA_946628545.1 uncultured Bacteroides sp.
GCCAATCGCCTTTTCCTTCAATCTGCACGCAGCAGAGGAAGGTGCGGTCGAGTGCTGGCATGAAGTGGTCGATGGTCCACTCCTGGTAGAGATAGCGGCTGATGATGACGGTGCCGCTGAGCGAGATGATAAGGCCGAGCAGCGACAGCGCCGTGTAGCCCTTCATGCGGGTGATGATGCGAAATGCTTGTTTCATTGATGGGTTGATGTTATTTTGTTTACATCTTCTTTCATACCAATAACCATGCCAAAATTGAAAAACGCTGATTCTGTGATAGATACCGAAATCAGCGTTTGTCTTTTTGCGTGCGTTTTCGCCCGCAAGTGTGCGGAAAAGCACGGGATTACAACTTGATGATGAAAGTAGTACCGCAGCCTTCCTGACTATCGATGGTTATTGTGCCGCCGTGCTTCAGAATAATCTGGCGGCAGAGGGCGAGTCCGATGCCAGTGCCGGAGGGTTTGGTCGTGAAGAAAGGGATGAAGGCGTGGTCAACGACATCGGGCGACATGCCGCAGCCGTTGTCCTTCACTCGGATGACAGACCCCACTCTCGACCCATCTTTGTGATTGGAGGAGAGTGGGTGTACTGTAAGTTCCACCTCAGTGGCTCCGCTCTCGTAGGCATTTTTCACCAGATTGATGAGCACCTGCTCCATTTGGGCTCGGTCGGCAAACAGAGTGCCCTCGCCTTGGGTCTTGAGGCCAGGGTAGAGTCCTTTCAGGTGCTCGAAGAGTTGGTCGAAAGTGATAGTCGATCGCTCGGGTGCCTTGATGCGCGTTAACTGGCGGTAGCTCTCTACAAAGTCGAGTAATGAGTGGCAGCGGCGGTTGATGACGGCAAAAGCCTCAGCGCTCTCCTGCCTTTCTCCTTCAGGCGATGAACTTAAGGTCTCGCTGATGGAGATGATGGGCGTGAGTGAATTCATGATTTCGTGCGTCAACACACGGATGAGTTGTTGCCATGCATCCATTTCCTGTCGTTGCATCAGCATGGACACATCTTTCAGCGCTACCACGAGGCGACGCTGACCGTCGATGCGCAGCAGCACTGTGGAGAGAGCACACCCGTCCACCATTTCAGCATGGTCGGCAATGGCTTGTAGGATGGATGAGGGAATTTGCTGGACATTGTTTTTGATTGATGCCAACTGATTGCCGGCATGGTTCATCCAGTCGATACGTCCATCCGGGGTGCAGACAAAGATCGCTGTATCCACATTCTCCGTCAGTTGCCGCAGGTACTGCAATTGCCGCTCAGCATCAACCAGTCGGACATGCAGTTTCTCGTTCTCTTTTTCTGTTTCGTGGTAAGCATAGCGCAAGCGGTCGATGCGTCCATACATCGAGACGCACAGCCAAAGCAATGCTATACCCAGTGCAATGGATGGCCATATCAGATGGGCTTGAATACTGAAGACCAGGCACGCTATAAGTGCCACAATTCCCGCAATATAGAGCAGATATGTTCTCATTTGCTTAATTTTCTATAAAGAGCAAACCTTGTGATTCCCAACAACTCAGCGGCACGTGTGACGTTGCCACCCGCTATCTGCATGGCTCGCTCGATGGCTTCCTGTTCCAAGCGTTCCAGATTGAGTGTCTGTGTAGGGGTAGTGCGTCGCCCTGTATCCTTCAGCACGAAGTCTTGTGCACAGAGTGCGGTTCCCTTGGCCAGCAGCACAGCCCTCTCCACGGCATGCATCAGTTCGCGCACATTGCCAGGCCATGAGTGGCGAAGCAGTCGCTGACGTGCGTCGCGGTTGATTGTCTTGACCACCTTGTCGTATTTATTTGCGTAAACATGCAGGAAATGCTCTGCCAGCAGGATGATGTCCTCACCACGTTCACGCAGTGGGGGTATGGTGATTTCGATGGTATTGATGCGGTAGAGCAGGTCTTCTCGGAAACGTCCTTCGGCTACCTCTGTATGGATGTCGGCATTGGTGGCGCAGACCAGTCGCACGTCGATGGAGGTCGTCTGTGTGCTGCCCAGTCGGGAGATTTCCCTTCGCTCCAAGGCAGCCAGCAGTTTTGCCTGAAGGGGTAGTGGAAGGTTGGCTATCTCATCGAGGAATAAGGTGCCGCCGGAGGCCGTTTCCATACGTCCGGCTTTCGCTTTGATAGCACCCGTGAAGGCACCTTTCTCATAACCGAAAAGCTCGCTTTCAAACAGCTGTTCGGCCACGCTGCCCAGATCGATGCTGACAAAAGGCTTCGTGGCACGTTTGGAGAGGGCGCACAACTGGCGGGCGATGACATCCTTACCCGTGCCGTTCTCGCCCAGAATGAGTACGTTTGCATCTGTAGGTGCCACCTGGGCCACCGTCTGCAACACCCGCTGCATGACAGGACTCTCGCCGATGATGGTGGGTGCCGCTATGGCTCCGAAAGGCGATGCAGCAACCTCCAGACGCTGTTCCAGCAGGCGGTTCTTATGCCGTTCATGGCTGAGTTCAATACCAGCGAAGATAGTTGCCAGCAGTTTGGAATTGTCCCATGGCTTGGTGATGAAGTCTGTTGCCCCGCTCTTCAGCGCCCTGACCGCTTTGTCGGCATCGGCGTATGCCGTCATCAGAATGACCACAGCCTTGGCATCCCGGTGCAGGATGTGCTCCAGCCATTCAAACCCTTCCTCGCCACTAATGGCATCGCGTCGGAAATTCATGTCGAGCAGTACCACATCTGGCTGCAGCAGGTCGTAGAAGCGGTCAATCTGTTCGGGTTGCTTGGTCACACGGATGTCTTCCACCAGTGGTTTCAGCAGTAGGTTGAGTGCGAACAGGATGTCTTCGTTATCATCTATGACGAGTATCTTGCCCTTTTTCTTTTCTTCCATTCTTCAGTCGATTTTTGTCTTTCAATCGCAAAAATATGGAAAAATCGTCATATCCGTTCCCTTCTCCTCCAGCAAAATGACTCAAAGGACCTCAATCATCCTGATTTTGTGCGAAATCGCACGCACAACGTGCGATTTCGCTCTGTTTTTATCAATTATTCAAGTACTTTCACCCCTTCTTCAGTTTGAAGTAAGTGTCGAGCAGTCGCTGTGCAGCCACAAACGAAGTCATTTGTCCTGCCACCACAGCTCCAGCCATCGGTTTGAGCATGTCGCGGATGGTCGGGTTGTGGTAGAAGTCGTTCTGAAGTCGTTCGTTGATGCTCTCGTACATCCAGTAGCGTGCCTGTTCGTTACGGCGGACATCGAAGTAGCCCGATTCTTTCGTCTTGGCGATATGGTCGAACACCATGGTGATGACCTCATCGACTCCCAATTCGTAGAAACCAGAGTAGCAGAGTACTTGTGGGATGAGTCCGCTGTCGGGCATGGGGAAGAGGTGGAGTGCGTTGCGCAGTTGAGTGGCCGCCATGTGGGCTTTATCGACATTGTTGCCGTCGGCCTTGTTGATGACGATGCCATCGCTGATTTCCATGATGCCGCGTTTGATGCCCTGCAGTTCGTCGCCTTGGCCAGCCAACTGGATGAGCAGGAAGAAATCGACCATTGAGTGGCATGCCGTCTCGCTCTGACCCACACCTACTGTTTCCACAAAGATCTTGTCGTAGCCGGCAGCCTCGCAGAGGATGATGCTCTCGCGCGTCTTTCGCGCCACGCCACCCAGTGATCCAGCTGTTGGGCTGGGACGGATGAACGATTTGGGATGGACGGACAGACGTTCCATCCGGGTCTTGTCGCCCAGGATGCTGCCCTTGGTCTTCTCGCTGCTCGGGTCAATGGCAAGAACAGCCAGTTTACCACCGTATTTCTCCAGCACATGGATGCCGAAGGTGTCGATCGACGTACTCTTGCCCGCTCCTGGCACTCCACTGATGCCAATGCGGACAGACTTGCCAGAGTAGGGCAGGCACTTCTCTATCACCTCCTGTGCAATCGCCTGGTGCTCAGGTAGCACACTCTCGACCAACGTCACTGCCTGCGAGAGAATGGAAACGTCGCCTTTCAGGATGCCTTCGACATACTGGTCGGCTGTGAGCAATGGTCTGCGCTTCTTGCGGATACTGCTCAGGTAGGGATTCACGATATGTTGTTCACTGACGCCTGCGTTGACTTGCAAGCCTTTGTATTCTTCACTGTTCTCTGGATGATCCATAATGATTGATGTTTTTTTGCTTTCAAAAGGGACTTTAAGGACTTTAGGGACTTTAAGGTCTTTAGGGACTTTAGGGACTTTAAGGACTTTAGGGTCTATTCCTCGGCTCTTCCTTGTCGGATCAGTTCGTCGCGGAGGTGGAAGAGCGTGTGGATCTCACCAGAGAAGTTCACGTTCTGGTGATAGTGCTTGGCGATGTGAGTGAGTCCTCCGATGGCTTTTTTCAAGTCGAGGATCCGTTCTCCTTTGCCGAGGTCGATGCTTCCTTCGAACGAGTGGCTGTCGAACCATGCCACCAGAGCATTGACCTCCTCTGCTGTGTATTGGGATTGATAGGGTGTCTTGATATGCGACATAATAGTAATCGTTTCAAATAGTTAGTTGTTTTTTCTGTTTTGCAGATATCTCAGCATGCCCTCGGCAGCCCTCTTGGATGCGCCCGCAGTGCCAAGCACCTCCATGAGTCGGGCATAGTCGGTAAGCATCCGTTCGCGCCCTTCGCCACCAGGCAGGATGGCCGACAGCTCCTGTCGGATCTCTTCAATCGTCATCCTCACATCGACCAACTCCTGTACCACTTCTTTGTCGGCGATGAGGTTGACCAGAGAGATGTACTTGACCTTCAGCAGACGCTGTCGCAGATAGTGGATCAAACGGGGTACGGGAGTGTAGTAGCACACCACTTGCGGCACACCGAATATAGCCGTTTCCAAGGTGGCTGTGCCAGATGTCACCAAGGCCGCCGTGGAGTGGTGGAGTAAGGGATAGGTTTGGTCATAGACAATATGCACCTCCGCACCGTCGGGGATGTGTTTGCGGTACTCATCCTCGCCAAGGGTCGTCATGCCGGCTATCACCAGCTGGTAGTCGTTGCAGTAAACGCTGGCAGCCTTGATCATCATGCCCAGGTTGTCCTTCACCTCTTGCTTGCGGCTTCCTGCCAGGAGAGCGATGAGCGGACGATTGGGGTCCAGGCCATTGTCTTTGGCGAATGTCGGGAAGTCGTGATGTCCGGCTTCGCTCTGCCGGAATTCCTCAACGGCATCCACACAAGGATTGCCCACATAGTCGATGTCGTAGTTGTGGCGTTTGTAGTAGTCCACCTCGAAAGGCAAGATGGAGAACATCCTGTCAACATCCCTTTTGATGGCTTTCAGCCGATACTCTTTCCATGCCCAGATCTTGGGTGAGATGTAGTAGAGCACAGGAATGTCGGTATGCCTCTTCACGTATTTTGCTACATCGAGGTTGAAGCTCGGGTAGTCCACCAGGATGAGGGCATCGGGATGCCAGGCGACCACATCGTCCTTGCATTCCTTCATGGCGCGCAAGATGGTGCCGAGGTGCGTCAGCACTGGGATGAAGCCCATGTAAGCCAAGTTCTTGAAATGCTTCACGAGCGTTCCACCGACAGCCTTCATTCTGTCGCCGCCATAGTAGCGGAACTCAGCTTCAGGGTCCAGCGACAGCAGTCCCTTCATGAGATTGGAAGCATGAAGGTCGCCAGATGCTTCTCCTACGATGATATAGTACCTCATACGACCGTCCAAGTGTTTCAACTGTTCACCTCAAGGCTTTTCAGACGGGCGAGAAGCTCGTAGTCTGTCATATCGACTCTGATGGGAGTGATGCAAGCATAGCCGTTCTCCAGGGCGTGGGTGTCGGTGTCATCGCTTTCCGGTTCGACGCTGCTGTAGTTGCCAGTCAACCAGTAGTAGTCCCATCCCCGTGGATGGACCTGATGTTGCCACTCGTGCTGCCAGTCGCCATGCCCCATTCTGCGCACCCGCAGACCCTTGATCTGCTCCGTGGCAGGGAAATTCACGTTGAGGCAGGTATAGGAAGGCAGTCCGTTCTCCAAGACGTAGCGCACCACGCGGATAATGTAGCGGCGCAAGGCTCCGAAAGGCGCGTCGCTGGCACAGTAGCAACTCGAGAACCCTACAGCGGGTATGCCCTTCAGACAGGCCTCCATCACCAGTCCCATCGTGCCAGAGTAGAGGGTGTTGATGGAGGAGTTGTCGCCATGGTTGATGCCTCCAAGCACAATGTCGGGCTTGCGGTCGAGTATGTTCTCCAAGGCCATCTTCACACAATCGACGGGTGTGCCGGTCAAGGAATAGACAGATCGTCCAGGTGCATCGCTGACTTTCTTCAACTCCACAGGGCTATGTCCGGTGATCGACATGGCGCTGCCCGAACGGGCACCGTCGGGAGCCACAATCACGATGTCTCCGATGTCGCTCACAAAGTCGGCGAGGTCGTTCACACCCTTGGCGTTGAAGCCATCGTCGTTGGAAATCAATATCAGTGGTCGGTTGTTCATTATTGGTTGTTGTCGATTTTTTTTCGTTGTTGTCGTTATTATCGTTATTGTCGTTCTTGTCGTTATTATCGTTATTAACGTTATTAACGTTATTAACGTCCTTAACGATTCTTTTCATTCCGTTTTGTCAATAGGCTTGGGCGTCGTTGCCGGTCAGGCTGTTTTTGATGGTCATCCAGATGATTTTCAGGTCGAGGAGCATGCTCCAGTGCTCGATGTACCAAATGTCTTTTTTCACCCGTTCTTCCATCTGCCATACCTCGCGTGTCTCGCCACGGCTTCCCGTCACCTGCGCCCAGCCCGTGATGCCTGGCTTGCAGAAGTGGCGCACCATGTACTTGGGTACGAGTTTGGAATATTCTTCTGTGTGGATCAGCATGTGTGGCCGTGGACCGACGACCGACATGTTGCCTATCAGGACGTTCCAGAACTGTGGCAGCTCATCGATGTTGTAGTGACGCATGAACTCACCAAAACGGGTCTTTCGAGGGTCGTTCTTCGTGGCCTGGACAAGGTCGCTGTCTTTGTTCACCTTCATGCTCCTGAACTTGTAGCACCAGAATTCTTTGCCATCCAGGCCGTTTCGGCGCTGGCGGAAGAAGACGGGGCCTGGCATGGTCAGTTTGATGATGATGGCGACAATGATGGCCAGCCACCAGAAGACAAGCAGCAAGAAGAGGCTGGAGAAGCAGATGTCGAACAGCCGTTTGCTGAATCGGTTGGACAATGACGCTAACGGCATCTCGCGCAGCGAGAGCACAGGCACGTCGCCGTAATAGACGATGTGCATCTTTCGTTTGGTGGAGTTGCGCAGGTTGGGTACGCTCAGGAACATGATCACGTGGTCGTCGCAATAGTCGATGACCTGGCCCACAAAATCGTCGATAGGCGGGAGTGAGCACAAGAGCATGTCGGGTTTCCTTTCACTCTGCTCGATGCTTGAGATCATATCCGACATCTTGCCCAGGTAGGCGATTCTCTCGTCCTTGTCTTTTCCGTTGTAAGGAGTGTCGGCGTAGTAGCCCATGACCTCATAGCGATAGGAAGGGTCGTTGCGGAACTCCTCGCAGATTTCGATCAAGTCGGGCGACATGCCGGCGAAAACGACATGTCGGGTGTTTTCCGTCTGGTGGCGGTATTTCTTCAGCAGCCAGCGTCCCAGAAGCCGTTCGCCAGTCAGGATGAAGAAATAGAATAGATAGTAGAAGAAATAGTAGTTCCAGAAGACCCTGATACGTCGGTCGATCATCAGCAGGATGATGATGGAGATGACGGTGTAGAGTGTGGCTGTGCGTATGCTCCGAAGCACCACCTGGGTTTTGTTGATTTTCGAATAGACCATCACTGGTGGGCTGATGATTGAAACCAGAAGATAGGTCAGGTTGATAGCCAGCCAGAAGATGCGGTAGTGATAGACAATCAGATGGTCGAAGACAAACCACACATAGATGACGAACATCAGTGAATAGATGTTCAGTATCAAAATGTCGGTGATGCCCACCAACCCTCGCAGCAGGCGGCTGTATTGATTGGTGAAGACTTTATATGCGGTGCTTTGGTTCATCTTTGATTCTTCTTCCTGTCGGCAGGACAATGCCAGCCCTTGAATAAGCAAAGGTAGGCATATTTATTGGAATACCCAAATTGTTTCAAGGTTAATTGGTTTTCTTTTCCTCTCCCTATACTATGAGGTGGAGTCCTGCGGCTCATTGTTCTCCATGGCGAACCTGTATTCGCTGGGGAAGGCCAGCGACATCACAGAGAACTGGATGTCGGGGTTGACAGCCTCTATGGCATGCGCCAGTGAAATCAAGGTGGAGCCTGTTGTCACCACATCGTCGATGAGCAAGATGTGGTGGCAGGTGGAAAGGAAGGTGTCGGAGGGATTGGCAGCGAAGATGTTTTGGACGTTCTCCCATCGTTCGTCCTTGTTGAGATGGGTTTGGGTCTTTGTGTTCACCTTGCGTTCCACAGCCCTGCCCATCACCTTGATGCCCGTCACATGACTAATGCCTTCCGCCAGATACATGCATTGGTTGTAGCCGCGTTTGCGTTCCTTGCGGCTATGCAGCGGAACAGGAACGATGGCCTCGATGCCGGAGAAGAAACCAGAACTGAGCGCTTCCTCTGCCAATACCATGCCTAAGTGGCGGCCCACATCGGGATTGTCGTAGTATTTCAGGTTGTGGAGCACCTTGTGGGTTTCCTCTCCTTGATAATAGAAGAGGGCAGTGGCTCGGTCGATGTTGATCCTTCCCCAGAACAGTTGCTCCATCGCATTGGGACTCGACAGATGGAAACGAGTGCGCGGAAGGTTGGCCAGGCAATTGACACACAGATGACGCTCACCTGCCGACAGCCGCTGGCCGCAGACGATGCAGCGGTAGGGCAGCAGGAAATGCAGGATGTCGGTGCATAGAGATGACAACTTCATTTGTAGAGGAACATGTTGAGGAACGAACGGACCTGATGCTGGTATTCGGAGGGATTGGACTGGAACGAACGGGCGTGGGTGGCTTTGGGTGCTACCCAGATGTACTTGTCGCGAGGTTTCTGCTGGTAAAGTTCATAGACCATCTCCGTGGGGACGTAGGTGTCGCCACCGCCATGGATGAAGAGCATCGGAAGGGTTGATTGGCTCAGACCTGTCCTGCAGTCGGCTTCCTCGAAGTCCCAGTCCCAATACCAGCGGCACATCTGGGACGAGAGGTTGAGCAAAGGCCAGGATGGAAGACCGAACTGACGCCGCATACGGTACTTGAAAATGTCGTGTACACTCGTGTAGCCGCAGTCTTCTACATAGGCCTTGACATAGGCGGGTTGCTTGCCGCCTGACAGACACATGGCGCAAAAGGCACCCATGCTCACCCCATGGACCACCATGCGCGTCTGACCGCCAAACCGACGGTTGCCAATCTCCATCCAAAGCCTTACGTCGTCGCAGTCCTTCCACCCCATCTGGATATGGTCGCCGCCGCTCTCACCCGAATGGCGGAGGTCGGGAATCAGGACGTTGAAGCGGAGGTCGTGGTTGTAGAGGTATGCCAGATGGAGCATGCGCACGGCGTTCTGTGTGTAGCCATGGATCAGAACGGCTGTGTTGGGGGTGCTTTTGGGACCACGGATCATCAGGCCGTGCAGCAGGGTGCTGTCTGCGGCATAGATGGTGGTGTCGAGAAGAGCGCTGTGTTTGTTGAGCGAGTCGGTCCAGTGTCGAAGGTAAGGAAACTCACTGAACATCTCGTTGTAAGAGCCCTGGATGTCGCGAGTCTCGCTGATGGGAGTCAAGGCATAGCGGAGCAGGAGATAGGACGACAGGGCGAAGAGGATAAGAATGACCAGCAACACTTTCAAGCCCATGAAAACCATCCACCGGCTCAACTTGAGACGATGGACGGGTTTTGTGGTCTTGCCTTTCGTTGCAGGCCGTTTGTTCTTCGACAGAGTGGCTTTGCTCTTTTTCTCAGACTCTGATGACTTTCTTGGCATAGAACGGCTTCTTTTTTTGTGGGGACGTGCTTCTAAAGACAGTCCTTATCTGCTAACAAGGCCATGGACTGGCTATTTGATCTCGCCCTGCCAGATCCGCCATGATGCCTCCGCCTGAAGCAAGAGCATTTCCAGGCCGTTTTTCACTTGAGCGCCCTGCGCCTTGCCCTTACGCATGAAAAGGGTGGTGTCGGGATTGTAGATCAGGTCGTAGAGCAGGTTGTTGGAGCTCAAGGCCTCGTAGGGAATGTCGGGGCACTCGTTGATGTGTGGGTACATGCCGCATGGCGTGCAGTTGACGATGACCTCGTATTCCTTCACTGCCTCAGCCGAAAGGTCGCCGTAGCTCACTGTCCCAGGTCGCTGATAGCGCGAGACGAAGATGGTCTCCAGTCCCAACTTCTTCAAGGCGAAGTCGATGGCTTTGGATGCACCTCCGGTGCCGAGGATCAGCGCGCGCTTGTGGTGGGGGTGAAGCAAAGGCGCTATCGAGTCCCTGAATCCCACATTGTCGGCGTTGAATCCCTTGAGATGCAGTTTGCCGTTGGGGCGGCGTGTCACGCGCACCACGTTCACTGCACCTATCTCCCGTGCATCCTCGCTCAGTTCGTCGAGGAAGGGGATGATCTTCTGCTTGTATGGAATGGTCACATTGAATCCCTTGAGGTTGCGATGCCCCAATAGTATCTCGGGAAAGTCGTCGATGTCGGCAATCTCGAAATTCTTGTATTCGGCCTGTATGCACTCTCCCTCGAATTTCTCGTTGAAGAAGCTTTTGGAGAAAGAATGGCCTAAAGGATAGCCTAAAAGTCCGTAAATGTCCATATCTGCTTCTGCTTGTTGTTTTGTGGCGGTTGAGGCTCTCCCAGCCGCTGGTGTTCAATTGTTTTGCGGGCTTGTTTATACGGGGAATATATAGAAGACCCCTTATTTGTTTGCTGTGTATAGCATGCTCATGCCGAAGGGTAAACGTCGGAAGCGCACGTCGTGGAAACCGGCTTTCTCGAAGATGGCAACCATCGCCTTGCCCTGTGGAATGGCGTTCATCGTCTCGGGAAGATAGGTGTAGGCTTTGTCGTCGTGCGATATCAGACGTCCCATCACAGGCATCACGACTTTCTGGTAGAACCAGAAGAGCTGTCGCATAGGAAAACTGGTGGGACTGCACAAGTCCACGATAGCCACATGGCCGTCGTCGGCCAACACACGGTGCATCTCCGACAGGCATCGGTCCAGGTCCTCGAAGTTGCGGAGTCCGAAGGCAGAGACGATGCCGTTGAAAGAACCTGTAGGAAAGGGTAGGGAACTGCAGTCGGCGTTCATCAGCACCACCTTGTCGGTCAGTCCCTCATGTTCCACTTTCTGCCTGCCTATCTCCATCATGCCGTCGGAGATGTCTATGCCCGTGATATGAGCTGAGGGATAATGGCGGGCAGCCAGGATGGCCATATCGCCTGTTCCTGTGGCCACGTCGAGGATGTTGGTCAAGGTCCTGCCGTTGGCAGACAAGGCTTTGATGGTCTGTTTGCGCCACAGACGATCCACCCCGACCGACAGCGTGTGGTTCAGGGTGTCGTAGCTGTGGGCTATCCCGTCGAACATCCGACGTACCTGCGACGCTTTGGTGCCACTGTCGCTATAGGGTTTGATCTTCTCCTGTTCGTACATGAATGAACTGTGGTTGGCTGGGAGCCTGAAAAAACGGGCAGCCCCGATGGACAGTCCAACGGAGCTGCTGATGCACTATTGCGTTATTTCTTGTAGTTGGCAAGGAAAGCATTCACATTGCGCTCGATACGGGCAGAGATGTCGCTCACGTCGGCCGACTTGTCGAACTTCTCGCCGACAATGTGCTCGTAGAGCTCAATGTAGCGGTCGCTGACGCTCTCCACAAACTCATCGCTCATCTCAGGCATCTTCTGTCCTGGCTGGTTCATGAAACCACGGTCGATCAACCATTGGCGCACAAACTCCTTGGAGAGCTGACGCTGTGGCTCTCCATTGAGGAAACGCTGCTCGTAACCATCGGCATAGAAGTAGCGGCTGGAGTCGGGCGTGTGGATCTCGTCGATCAGATAGACCTTGCCGTCGCGTTTACCAAACTCGTATTTGGTATCGACAAGGATCAGTCCCTTGGAGGCTGCAATGGCAGAACCAGCAGCAAACAGCTTGTAGGTGTATTCCTCCATCTTCTCGTAGTCTTCCTTGCTCACGATGCCCTGGGCGATGATTTCCTCCTTGGAGATATTCTCGTCGTGTCCTGTCTCGGCCTTGGTTGTGGGGGTGATGATGGGGTGTGGGAATTTCTCGTTCTCCTGCATGCCATCGGGCAGTGCCACTCCGCAGAGTGTGCGCGCGCCAGCCCTGTACTCACGCCAAGCCGATCCCGTCAGATAGCCGCGGATGATCATCTCCACACGGAATCCCTCGCATTTCAGACCCACTGTCACCATAGGGTCGGGGGTGGCCAGCTTCCAGTTGGGTACGATGTCGGCTGTGGAGTCGAGGAACTTGGCAGCTATCTGGTTGAGTACCTGTCCCTTGAAGGGAATGCCTTTGGGAAGGATGGCGTCGAAGGCGCTGATGCGGTCGGTCACTACCATTACCATCAGGTCGTCGTCAATGTCGTACACATCGCGGACCTTGCCGTGATATACTCCCTTCTGTCCGGGGAAGTTGAATTCTGTTTTTGTCAATGCTTTCATTGTGATCACTTGTTTTTATCGTTAGTTTTTGATGGTTCTTCAGTCTTCTCTGCTGCTTCTTTCTCACGACGCGCCTCCTCGTCCTTTTCCTTTTTATAAAGGTCGTAGGCTTCGACAATTCGGGTCACGAGCCTGTGGCGTACGATGTCTTTCTCGTCCAGGCGGATGAAACTGATGCCTTTGACATTGCGGAGAATGTGGAGCGCGCTCTTCAGACCCGACTGCTGGCTCGAAGGCAAGTCAATCTGGGTCAGGTCGCCATTGATGATCATCTTGGTGTTCTGTCCCATTCGGGTGAGGAACATCTTGATTTGGGCGTTGGTCGTGTTCTGTGCCTCGTCGAGGATCACGATTGCGTCGTTGAGCGTTCGTCCGCGCATGAAAGCCAGTGGAGCAATCTGGATGATGTCTTGTTCCATGTATTCCTGGAGTTTCAAGGCAGGGATCATGTCGCCAAGGGCATCGTAAAGGGGTTGCAGGTAGGGAGAGATTTTCTCGCGCATGTCGCCGGGCAGAAAACCCAGTTTCTCGCCGGCCTCGACTGCCGGACGTGAAAGGATGATCTTGCGGGCGTGATGGTTTTTCAAGGCGCGGACCGCCAAGGCAATGCTCAGGTAGGTCTTTCCCGAACCGGCAGGTCCGGTGGCGAAAATCATGTCGTCGGAGTTGAAAGCATCCACAATGCGCTTCTGGTTCTCAGTGCGTGGAATGATGGCCTTGCCAGTGACACTGTAGCAGATGGCCTGGCTGTCCACGTTCTGATCGCGCTCCGTTCCCTTGATGACCGCCAGGATGTCTTCCTCGCTCAGGGAATTGTAGGTGTTGCAATGCCGCAAAAGCTTCTGGATGTTCTCCTCGAAGGAGCACATCTCCAACTCATCGCCCATGACCTTCATCACGTTTCCCCGCGCCACAATGCGTAGCTTGGGATACAATGCCTTGATGATCTGCATGTTGGCATTGTTTACTCCGTAGAAGGTCAGCAAATCAACATCCTCAAGTACAATATGTTTCTCTATCATTCAATAATTTGCTTGCTGTCTGTGGCAAGTTCTTCATGCCCTTGTTCCTGTCTTTGTCCAAAGATATGCGAAGCGATACTGCGGGCAAGGTGGAATGCCACAATCTTACGTTTATGTTTTAAAATTGCAAAAATATAATAATTATCCCAAAAAACATGATGAAGCCATGCTTTTTTTCAAAAAACGGGTGCTTTTTGGACTTTTATCATCTTCATTTTTTCTTAGCGTGAGTGTAGGCGATGATCCATTTGGTAAAAGGAAGAAACGACTATTTAGGTTCGTTCAAAAGGTTCCATGTGGGGATTTCGCTGAGAAACGTACAGCTGTCGCCCACATAATCCACATGGCAGCAATAGTGGTTCATGCCGTTGGTCACCACAAGATACTTCACTTGCAGGACCATGTTGTAGCGCCGGATCTGGTCGAAAACCTTCTGGGTGATTGACACGTCGGGAGCCTTGTATTCCACAATCATCACAGGGCGGAGGTGAAGGTCCCAGACCACTGTGTCGCAGCGGCGGGCCATGCCGTTGAGCGACAACTGCACCTCGTTGTTCATCAGTTCGGCCCGATAACCCTTCTCCGACAGAAGATAATGGACGAAGCTCTGGCGAACCCACTCCTCAGGTGTCAGAGCCACATACTTCTTGCGGAGGACGTCGAAAACCGACATCACTCCGGCTACCGATTTCATTCTGGCGTCGAAAGGAGGTAGGTTGAGTTCTGTGGCGTTGTCTATGCTGGCGTGCGTTTCCTTAGGCATGGCTCTTCCTGTATTTGGTGACGGTTTCACCGCCCCATATAATGAAACGATATAAGAAAGGCATATAGTAGAGGCTCAAGAGGCCTGCCTTACGGTAGAAGGGGAGGGTTTTGTTGTTGAGGAAGGCTTTGATGGTAGCGTCTTTCAACTGTTTGCATTCTGTTTTCACCCTTGTCTCGTAAGGCGTTCCTTGGGATTTGTGTCGGATGTTGAGCATGGCCTTGTATAAGTAGTCAAGGCAATAGGCCTCGAAGGTCTTGTTGCTCTTGAGGTTCTGGTAGATGGTGTGAACGGTCTTCAGTTTCTTGATCTGCTTCTCGTTGAAAGATTCGTGAATGATGGAGGTGGATCGTTGGATGTAGTTGTACATCCTGGCCATACCGCACACCACCTTCTCTGTCCGCAGGAAAATGCGGCTGTTGTATTCCAAATCCTCGTTGCTCACTTGGGCGAAATGGTTGCCCTCCACAAGTTTTCGGGGGTACAACTTGTTCCATGCCACGTGAAGGGTGGTGATGTCGAGTCGGGAGGGCAACCCCAAAAGCCCCCGCATCAGTTCGTCCTGCCCAAGTTCTAAGGTTGTCACGCTTTCCAGGTCGATGCTGCCTTTCGTAGAGGAATAACTCTCGTCAACCTGAAGTGGAAGAACCATCGAGAGGGTAGCATCGCTGCGTTCGAGCATCCTGTGGAGTAGTTCAATCATCTGAGGCTCTATGAAGTCGTCGCTGTCGATAAACAACAGATAGTCGCCATGGAAAAAGTCAATGCCGGTATTCCTGGCACCAGAAAGACCTTTGTTGGCTTGGTGGATCACCTTGATCCTTGTGTCCCTTGAGGCGTATTCATCACAGATGGCACCGCAATGGTCGGGGGAACCATCGTCCACGAGAATGACCTCCAGATTCCTGTAAGTCTGATTGATGATGCTGTCAACACATCGGTGAAGATATTGCTCCACCTTATATATAGGTACTACGACGCTGATGAGGTCCTTCTCCATAAGAAATTGCTGCTCTAAATGATGATTGGGTATCGGCAAAAATGTGGCGTTGACCATTCACTGACGTTGAGACTTTGCTATCCTTTGCCGCACTTCTTCTATCGACAGTCTTTCGTCTAAGTTCAAATAGTAGTGGGAGTGCTTGCTCTTGCGCTGCTCCACGGGGGGAAACTGCATGTAGTCGCCATAGGCAAGGCGCAGATAACTGTCGTAGTCGCGAGGAATCTTGATGGTGGTGTCGCCAAAGGGACATTCTATCAAATCCTCAAACCACTCACGCTTGAAAATCCTTCCCATCCATTGAGAGGCGCATACACATTTGTCGCCATCGAAACTGGTGTACCATTTCTCATAGTCAAAATGCCGCCTCTCCAGACGTCTTTTCGTCAGGTGTCGCCATACAATCTTCAGTTTCAATCGCGCATTCTCTGTATCACCTCTCAAAAGGCACAACCACCAGTCCCATGTAGGCAAATGATAGCACGCCTGGCAGTATTGAGACATCCTTTTATATACTTGCAGTTGGATTTTCTCGATCTCCTCGTCGCTGAATGGAAAATAATCGAGCGGGAAGATGTCCACAAACACCCCCAGGATGTAGGGCATCTTCTCTTCTTCCCACAGTGTAGTCCGCTTATCTACAATCTTGGCAAAAGGAAGATTGTAGTTTCTGTCGCGCTGTGAGACCAATTCGTAATTCTCACCCTTGAATAATTCTCCCATGTCGAGAAGTCGCTCATAGTCCTTACGGGGCATGTAGAGGTCGATGTCATCGTCCCATGGGATGATGTCGTGGTGGCGAACAGCGCCCAAAACTGTGCCGGCACAACCTGAATAATGAAGACCATGAGATTCAAGAAAATTTTTCGTGAATTTCAGGGTGTCCATCAATTGATGATAGTACTTCTCTTTTGTGTAGTTTTCAAACATGGATCAACTATAAATAATGTGGAATTTTTGAATCTGAGTGCAAAATTATAGAAAAACACAAAGAATTATCCACTCCAATGCAAAAAATAATCGCTAATGAAAGAAAAAACTGAGATTTTTTTTGGTGGTAAAGAAAAAAGTTGTACCTTTGCATCGCGTTTCGGAAAACGAGGCGCAAAAACCTTTACACGGCAATGCAAATTGGGATATGGTGTAATGGTAACACGACAGATTCTGGTCCTGTTATTCCTGGTTCGAGTCCAGGTATCCCAGCACCAAGAGGCCTTGCAAGTTTTTCCTTGCGAGGCCTTTTTGATTTTCTAGATTTTCTAGATGCTCTAGAAGCTCTAGATATTCTAGATATTCTAGATATTCTAGATATTCTAGATTTCCCTTTATCAATCAAGATTCGTTCGTCATGCCAAAGAAAACCTCCAACACCATCTCTTACGAGGATATCGTCAGAGACGCCAGAGCCAAGAAGTTCGCTCCCATCTATCTGCTGATGGGGGAGGAATCTTACTATATCGATATGGTGTCGAACTATATCGCCGAACAGGCACTGCTTCCTGAAGAAAGAGATTTCAATGAGGACATCATCTATGCCACGTCCGAAACGGAGGCCAAAAACATCATCAATGCTGCCAAGCGCTACCCGATGATGAGCGAAAGAAGACTGATTGTGGTCAGGGAGGCACAGAACATCAAGAAAGACGAGTTCGACAAACTGTTGCCTTATGCCGCTAAGCCGATGCAATCCACCGTTCTCATCCTCTGTTATAAACACGGAACGGTCGATCGGAGAAAAGCGGTGGTCACAGCCATCAACAAAGTGGGGGTAGTCTATGAGAGTGCCAAGTTCTACGACAAGGAGCTGCCTGCCTTCATCAACCAATACCTCAGAAGGAAGGGGTATACGATGGATCCCAAGGCTGTGGTGATCATGGCTGATTTTGTGGGGACCGACCTCAGCCACATGGCCAGTGAGCTCGACAAACTCATTGTGTCGGTAGGGCAAGAGAGAAAACAACTCACTTCGGAAGATGTGGAGGCTGTGGTAGGAGTGAGCAAAGACTACAACAACTTTGAACTCATCACAGCACTCGCAACTAAGGATGTTTTGAAAGCAAATAAGATAATAAATTATTTTAACAAAAATCAGAAAACTAACCCGCCTTTCAAAACGCTGCCTTTTATCTTCAACTTCTTCTCCAATCTGATGCTCTACTACTATGCCCCTGATAAAACGGAGCAAGGACTCATGCAGCAGCTCGGGTTCAAGAGCACATGGCAACTCAAGGAGTACCACATAGCGGCCCGGAACTACACAGCGAGAAAGACCATGAACATCATTGCCAAGATCAGAGAAACGGACGCCAAAGCCAAGGGAGTGGAGGCGGGAAGTACCGAGCCTGGCGACACCATGACTGAGTTGATCTTCTTCATCCTGCACTGACAAGGGGAGAAAAGAGGGTGGAGCGTTTGGCGGCACCCTAAGAGCACCCTCTGTGGCCTTGTCCAACTTTGTACAAATTCAGACTTAAGTTAAGTCGGGATAGGTGAGAACCTGCCTGGTTCAACCCTCTTTTTTTTAGCCTTTCTGTTTCGAGCCAAATACAAGCACCAGCTTCTTTGTACGTTTTTCATCCCCTGAAAAAACGGGGATAAGTGTCGCTATATGTGTGAGTTCCATGAAATGACGCCTGTAAATCTATATGAGAAGAAAAAAGCTCAAATCAAGTTTTTCTCATTTTTCTGACACAAAATCCTGACACAAAATCGAACCCTCTCAACAATTCATAATCAGTGATTTACGATGATCAATTAGGCGCTGAGATTTTCGTAAACGAAAAGAATCGGACTGCTTTTCAGAATATCGTCAAAAATGAAAAATTCAACCCGTTTTAATTTATGTTTTTCAACGAGTTAACATTTGTTTGAATTTATAATGCTTATTTTCTGAAAGGGTACTTTTATTTATATAAATCAAAAGGAGTGTATTTCAAATTGTAAAACAAACAATTTGGAAAACCAAACAAAATAAACAAACGTAAATCATTTCTAAATCTAAATAATATCTTTGTAAATGTATGGTTATGCACACTGAAAAATTATAATAAAATTCATTTATTCTCAGTATTTTATATCATTTTATTAAAGTGTTCATTAAAATAAATGACCTTTATTCTGGATATTGATTGTGCAGGCGATATAAAAATCCAAAATCTTGTGTAAATAACTCATTTAGCACCAATTAGATGAATATTTTTGTTAAAGTAAAGCTAAATGGCTTTTCAGATGCTAAATTTTATGTTTATAAAAATAAAGAATAAAAACTTAAACCATTGACAAACTTAAACTAAAAATAGAAATATAAAACTGAATTTTAGATTGAAAAATTATTTGGAATTTTATTGTTATGTTCCTAAATTGTTATAATTTTGTAAACTGAAAAGAAAAAGCCCCTTTTGGGTCACTTTTTCCACCTAATAGCAAATTCTGACGTTACCAAAATTCAACCGTCGATTGTCACTGAAATCTCTTTTATATATATAATAGGTATGGATATGGAAGACAAGGATCGCATTGCCGAGATCATGAGGTATAAAGGAATGCTTGCCAAAAATTTCTGTGAGATCACAGGAATCAATCCTGCATCGTTATCGCACATCCTCAACGGTAAAACAAAAGCATCTCTGCCAGTGCTTAAGAACATTGTAGATACGTTCCCAGATCTCAACCCACTATGGGTGCTGCTGGGTGAAGGACAAATGTTGCTCAAACCTGATGACACTACAGAAGAAGCCGAGGACAATCCTGGCACTGATCTTTTCGTGGATAATCAAACACTTAACAGTGTTTCTGCACCTTCTGTATCTACCACTGAACCCCCTATTCTGGAACGACGTCAGGGAGAGTTGCCTTTCGATTTCACCGACTCACCTGTTGCCAGTCAGGTGACACAGCGAAATCCGCAGATTCAGAAAACTCAACCTACTCCTCAACCTGTTAAGGAGGTGGTAAAAATTATTGAAAAAAAACCAAGGAAGATTGTTGAAATCCGCATCTTCTACGATGATGGTACTTACGAGACTTTCAACTGACTTGTAGGGACGCGACGTGTCGCGTCCGAATCATAGCAAACGCAACATATCTCATCCAAACCATACCAAACGCAACGTGTCGTATCCGAATCATAGCGGATGCGACACGTCGCCGAATCATAGTGGACGCAACACGTCGCCTCCCCATAAATGTAAAAAAACTTCGATTTGATGCCTTGAAATTCCGCTTTTTTATCTATATTTGCTTCGTTGTTGAGGATGACCATGATATTGAATTGGCTGCACTTCGTTTTGTGGAGACTCAATCAAACCTAATCTATAACGTCCCTGCTATCTGGCGAACTGATAAAAACGACAGGTAGCATCGGGAGCAAGGGCTGTTGGCCATTCAGTGTGGTGATCAGAATATCATCAGGGACGTGCAGTTCGACAGCATCCGCATCGAGGGTATTCAGCGCGGACGTATCTTCGACTTGAGGAGAACCTTATGCCTTCACGAGTGGACGACTACGATGAGAACCGGCGTGTGCATCACTTCACCGTCAATCAGGTCAGCATAGGCAATCGTGCTTTCGATCCCGTTCGCGACATCGTGAGGAGCATGCAGAAAAAACGTGACTATTGATGTGAAATTCTGAAAATTCATGTGCCGAAGGTTCGTTGTAATTGGAAAAAACGTGATACATTTGCCATTAGAAACTATTTAAAGCGATCAGGCCATGAAGATAAGTGCCTTTGGCAGCCTGCCTTTCATTGCTAATCGCTCCAAAACATATTATTATTATCGTATGACAGAGATGGAAAAGTATCAGCGTATTTACAATCAGATGGTGAAAGCCACTGAGGATTATCTCAACAAGTTCGGGCTTAAGACCATGGTGCTCGGCATCAGTGGCGGTCTTGATTCCACCGTCACGGCCTCTATCTGCCATGAAGTAAGCCGTCGTAACCCTGGCATCAATTTCATTGGCGTGAGCCTTCCGTGTTCTTCAAATTCCGAGTCGGAGAACAACTCTGCTCTTGCTTGTATGAAAGCTTTCTGTGATGAATGCTGGGTTGAGAACCTGCAGAAAGAGTATATGTTGTTCAAAGCCACCTGTGAGCTTCACACTCCTTCAACGCCAATTTCACAAGGCAACATCAAAGCGCGCCTTCGTATGATCTACCTGTATAATCTCGCTTCCACTCGTGGTGGCCTTGTGATGGACACCGATAATCTGACCGAGCACTACCTCGGCTTCTTCACCATTCATGGTGATGTTGCGGATTTCAATCCCATCGGCAGCCTGTGGAAACATGAGGTTTATGAGTTGGCGCAGTATCTTTATGATGCCGAATATACGTCAGAGGAAGATGAGCAGCGCAGGAAGGCGTTGGGTGCGGCTATAGGTATCATGCCTACAGATGGCAATGGCGTCAACAACTTCGGAGATATGGGGCAGATAGCACCCGCGTTTGTGCACGACAAGAATGTGGACGCATATCGTAAGGTTGACGATGTCCTCTTGAAGTACATCAACGCTGAGCGTCAGTCGCTCGAGGAGTGTCAAGAGGTGTTTAACAATCTCTATGAGACCTATGGAAAGGAGACCGTCGATGGGATCATCAAGCGCTACAAAGGTTCAGAGTTCAAGCGCAAGCGTCTTCCCATTGTCCCTGAATTGAAAGACTGAGAATTCCCCCTCGCTGGTGTCTATTTGATCAGAAAAATCAAGGAGTTAGATTTCTCTAACTCCTTTTTTGTTTTGCCTCTGCGATACGAATCTGAAGCGAATCCGTACTTTATACATTCTCCTAAGTGTGCTCAAGCTGTATCTTAGGTCAATAATTGTCTGTGATGTATTTTGCTCGTTGCAGACGTGCCTTTCGTTTGCTGCGCTTGGGTAGTATGCCGATGGCTTTCAAGCCTTTCACAATCAACGGAAGCACGTTGAAACCCTGTGGCATAGGTTGCATGGAGAGAGGGTCAACTGTAGGCATGTGGATGTCGTAATGTGGGTCGCCTTTGATATACACATTGCCCAGTTCGTTGTTCTGCTCCATCAGCGGAATGGTGTCGATGAGTTCGTCGCGTCCGATTTTCAGCGAGATGTAGCTGATGTGGCTGAAGATGACGCTGTCGGTCCTCAGCCGGATGGCGAAATGTCCTTTCTCGTCGGTTCTGCCTATCTCTTTCTCATCGTCGCTGATGGCTACGTCGGCAATGGGCAGACGGGTGTATAGATCCACCACCACACCTCGCTTGAGGGGCGTTTGTGGTGTGTCGGCATTCTGGCCTCGGCTCTTGATGGAGCAGAGCGTCAGAAGTGCGAAGATGAAGAGAAGGATATGAGTGAATTTGGTCATAGTGATGGTTTGACATTGCAAAAGTATCTCCTTTCATTCATAACTCCGTCATCCTGTAATGTTTGTTATGATATTTTAGAGGGATTTTAAGAAAAAAACAGCGGAGCAAATCTTTTTGCTCCGCCGCTTGAGTGGGTGCAATCCGTCTTTCCGCTATTTCACGAGGTTGCCGAGGATGTCGCGCGTCAGTTCGCGGGTGATGGTGCGTGTGGCGGCGGAAGTGGCGTTTTTCACCACCTTGCCAGTGGCGGAGGTCTTCGACTTGGTCTTCTTGCCTGTCACCTTGTCGCTGATGGCCGTGCCGAGGATGGTGGCCAGTGTGGCGGTCACGGCGGTGATGATGGCTTTCAGCACTTTTGAGAAGAAACCGGGTTTCTTGCTGTCCTTCTTCTTCTCCTTCTCAGCTTCAGCTTCCTCTTTGGCCTTGGCTTCCTCCGCAGCATTTTCCTCATTCTCAGCCATGAGGATCTCGTAGGCGCTCTCACGGTCGATAGGCGTGTCGTACTTGCCGTAGATGTCCGACTGCTTGATCAGGTCGAGGCGTTGTCCCTCTGTGATGGCTCCAATCTGGCTCAGCGGGAACAAGATCTTGGCGCGTTCCACCACCGACGGTGCTCCTTTCTCGTCGAGCAGCGAGACGAGTGCCTCTCCTGTCTCCAGGTTCATGATGGCCTCGTCGGTCTTGAAGGCAGGGTTGGCTCGGAAGGTGTCGGCAGCCACCTTCACGGCTTTCTGGTCCTTGGGTGTGTAGGCGCGTAGCGCGTGCTGCACACGGTTGCCCAACTGTCCCAGGATGCTCTCGGGTATGTCTGTGGGGCTTTGGGTGATGAAATAGATGCCCACGCCCTTGCTTCGTATGAGTCGGATGACTTGTTCAATCTTATCGACCATTGCCTTGGAGGTGTCCTCGAAGAGCATGTGGGCCTCGTCGAAGAAGAAGATGAGCTTGGGGTACTCCAGATCGCCCACCTCGGGCAGCGATGAATAGAGGTCGGACATGAGCCACAGCAGGAAGGTGGAGTAGAGCTTGGGCTGCATCATCAGTTTGTCGGCGGCCAGCACGTTCATGATGCCCTTGCCTCCCTTGGTCTGCAAGAGGTCGTGGATGTCGAACGAGGGTTCACCGAAGAATTTGTCTGCTCCCTGTGCTTCAAGCTGCAGCAAGGCGCGCTGGATGGCCCCCACGGTCTGGGTGGTGATGTTGCCGTACTTCACCGTGTAATCCTTGGCGTTCTTGGCTACATAGTCGAGCATCGAACGGAGGTCTTTGAGGTCGAGGATGAGCAGTCCGCGTTCGTCGGCGATGCGGAAGACGATGTTGAGCACTCCGTCCTGCGTCTCGTTCAGTCCCAAGAGGCGGGAGAGCAACTGTGGTCCCATCTGCGAGACGGTGGCTCGCATGGGGTGTCCTTGTTCGCCATACACGTCGAAGAGGCGCACGGGGCAAGCCTGGAACTGAGGGTTCTCGATGCCGAATTCAGGCAGGCGCTTCTCGATGAAGCCCGACAGACGTCCCACTTGGCTGATGCCTGAGAGGTCGCCTTTCATGTCGGCCATGAAACACGGCACACCAGCCTGGCAAAAAGTCTCTGCAATCACTTGGAGTGTCACAGTCTTACCCGTTCCTGTGGCACCTGCTATCAGTCCGTGGCGGTTCGCCATCTTGCTGCAGATGCTGAGCGCTCCGTTGGCGCTGTGGGCTATGTATAGCCCCCGTTCTTTATCTAACATATAGCTAAGCTTTTTTGTGGTTTTTCATTTTAAGTTACAATATTAGCACTTTTTTCCCAAACCACCAAATATATCTGGAATTTCGTGTCGTTTTTGTTGCGATAATTATCCTTCCTTTTTTTGTATGGGTGTGTTTGTGCTATATGTGCATTTTTTTGTTGCAATTTTATTTTTTTATTTCAATTATGGGGGCTTCTATAAATTATCTTTCTGGAATTTCTGAAGGATTTCTTTAGCAGATGGCTGTGCGGCATGAGGGAGCAATGCGGGCATTGTGACCGAATGACAATCAGCCAGATGCAAAGAAAGACCAGAAATTACGAAAGAGTTCATATCAACCTTTTTCGGATTATTAATTTGATGAACGGGGAATTTATAGAAGTCCCCTTATTAATATTCAACTTTACGCAAGTAAGAAAACGGCCTGAAGGTCACAGTTAAGGTCATAGTGACTTTGGGACATCGGTAGTTTGACATTATAATCGTCCAAGAAACAAGAAAAACACCATTTCACGGATGAATAATGAGACATAATCGTCCGTGAGACGTTAAAATTCCACTATCACGGACGATTATACGGCAAATTGTTTGGCTGTTTGTTTTTTTTTCGTTACTTTGCACTTGAAATTCAACAACTAAGAAATGTATGAGTGCAATCATCGGACGAAAGAAGGAAATAGAGAAGCTCATGAACATCTACCGGCGCAAGCAGTCGCAGCTGGTTGCTGTTTATGGGCGCAGACGTGTGGGCAAGACCTATCTCGTCAGAGAACTCTTCAAGGATAAGTTTGTATTCTACCATACAGGTGTCTCGCCTTTGGAGCTGCAAGGCACCAACAAGCAGGAAGCTCAACTTTTAGCCTTCCACTCCAGCTTGATTCGTTATGGCAGCGAGGTAGCGTCACGTCCTAAAAATTGGATAGAGGCTTTTGAGCGGCTCATCGCCTTACTCGAGAAAGAAGACCCTGAGAAGCGTTTGGTTGTCTTTATTGATGAGATGCCGTGGATGGATACCCCTCGCTCAGGCTTCATGACGGCTTTTGAGCATTTCTGGAACGGATGGGGAGCAGGCATGGAAAACCTGATGCTTATTGTGTGCGGCTCAGCCACCTCGTGGATTCAGGATAATCTGATTAATTCCTATGGAGGCCTTTACGACCGTGTAAATGCAGAGATACAGTTGTCGCCTTTCACGCTCCATGAGACTGAGCAGATGCTGCGGATGCAGAATGTTGTTCTTTCGCGCTACGACATTCTGCAGCTCTACATGACTACCGGGGGCATTCCGATGTATCTGAGCTATGTGCAACCAGGCATGAGCCTCGCACAGATTATCGATAGTCTCTTCTTTAATCGTAAGGCAAATCTGAAGGATGAGTTTGAACGGCTGTTCAACTCTCTCTTTCGATCACCAGAACCTCATAAGGCTATTATCCGACTGTTGGCAAAACGTCAGAGCGGATACTCTCGCGAGGAGATATCGCAGAAGACGGGCATCCCGTCTGGCAAGAATCTCTCAGAGGTTCTCTGCGCCTTGGAAGCCAGTGATTTCATAGAACACTACAAGCCATTTGAGAGCAACAGCCGCAGTCGGCAGTACCGGCTCATCGATCCCTTTTGCCTCTTCTATCTTAATCAGGTAGAAGGAAAGGACAGAGGTGACAACTTCTGGCTCGACAACGAGAACCGGCCCCTGATGAATACGTGGCGAGGTCGTGCTTTCGAGAATGCCTGTCTATACCACGTGGAACAAATAAAAGCTGCCATGGGTGTTGTCGGGGTCAGTTCAGAGAATTCCGCATGGACCCTGCAGGGTATGCAAGGGCAAAAGGGCATGCAGATTGATCTCATCATCAATCGCTCCGACCGGGTTGTAAATCTTTGTGAGATGAAGTTTGTCAATACCGAGTTTGAAGTCAGGAACGATTACGAGATGACGCTTCGTGAGCGTCTGAACTGGATGATGGCACATGTCAGCCGACGTCATAACATACAGATGACGCTTGTTACCACATATGGGCTGAAGTATGGCCTGCATAGTGGCATCTTTCAACGGGTCGTCACGCTTGACAGCCTTTTTGAGTAAGCAGCAGGACGTCATGTCATCACCCAGTCGGTACTGTATGGTCATGAAGTGCTTGTAGGACTCTATGTCCAACTGTTGCACGAGGTAGTCGCGTTCTTTTTTTTGACACTAAAAAACAAAAGGGGGTGGCCATTTCTGGTCATCCCCTTTTGCTCATCATTAACCTTTTAGTTTGGAACTATTTGATGTCGATCTTGCGTGACATCTTGGGCTCTTCCTTCGACTGAACCTTGGGCAGGCTTACGGTCAGCACTCCGTGTTCCACTGTGGCGTTGATGTTCTCTTTGTCCACGTCGTCAGGCAGGATCA
>CAMOWU010000047.1 GCA_946628545.1 uncultured Bacteroides sp.
CGAAAAAGCAGGGACTCCATCTCCCCTCTAATGGGCAGGGTCTCCAACTCCCCTCCCCTCTAAGGGGAGGGGCAGGGGTGGGGTGTTGAAACGAAGAAAAATTACTTCTTCAGCACGATGTTGACGATGCGCTTAGGCACCACAATCACCTTCTGGATGCTGAAGCCTTCAGTATATTTCTTAGTCTGTTCAGAAGCAAGAACCAGTTGCTCGATGGTGGCGTTGTCGGCATCGGCGGCAAACTCCATTGGGAAGCGTGCCTTGCCGTTGAAACTGATCATCATCTTCACCATGTCTTCCTTCAGATAAGCCTCGTCGTAGGCAGGCCACTGGGCATCAAACACTGTTGTAGTGTGTCCAAGGGCTTCCCACAACTCCTCAGAGAGGTGAGGGGTGAATGGCGAGATCAGAACAGCCAGAGTCTCGAGCACCATACGGTTGTGGCTCTTGAGTTGGTTGAGTTCATTCAGGCAGATCATGAAAGCACTGACCGAAGTATTGTAGGAGAAGTTCTCGATATCGGAAGTGACCTTCTTGATCAACTTATGGATGGACTTGAGTTCCTCCTTGCTGGGTGCAGTGTCCTCGGCAGTGAGTTGTCCTTCCTTGTCGAAGTAGATGTTCCACAACTTGCGCAGGAAGCGATGGCAACCGTCAATGCCATTGGTGTCCCAGGGCTTGCTCTGCTCCACAGGACCAAGGAACATCTCATAGAGACGGAGTGTGTCGGCACCGTATTTTTCCACCACCATGTCGGGATTGACCACATTGAACATCGACTTGGACATCTTCTCCACTGCCCAACCACACATATACTTGCCGTCCTCGAGGATGAACTCGGCATTGTTGTATTCTGGCCGCCAGTTCTTGAAAGCCTCCACATCGAGGATGTCATTGTTCACGATGTTCACGTCCACGTGGATGGGCGTCACATCGTAGTCCTTGCTCAGTCCCAGGCTGACAAACGTGTTGGTGTCTTTCACACGATAGACGAAGTTGCTCCTACCCTGGATCATACCTTGGTTGATGAGCTTCTGGAACGGCTCTTCTTTCACGCTGTAGCCATAGTCGTGGAGGAACTTGTTCCAGAAACGGCTGTAGATCAAGTGGCCAGTGGCATGCTCGGTGCCACCCACATACAGGTCCACGTTCTGCCAGTATTCATCGGCTTCCTTGCCCACAAGGCATGTGTCGTTCTTGGGATCCATATAGCGGAGATAGTAGGCACTGGAACCTGCGAAACCAGGCATGGTGTAGAGGTCGATGGGGAAAACGGTCTTCTGGTCAATCAGTGAGTTATCGACCACCTGCTTCTTCTCTTCGTCCCAGGCCCACGCCTTGGCGTGTCCAAGTGGTGGCTCTCCTGTGGCAGTGGGTAGGAAGTTATCGACTTCGGGAAGAAGCAAAGGCAGACACTCAGTGGGAATCATCTGGGGTATGCCGTTCTTGTAATAGACGGGGAAAGGTTCGCCCCAGTAGCGCTGGCGACTGAAGATGGCGTCGCGCAAGCGGTAGTTCACCTTCACGCGTCCCAACTTCTGCTTCTCCACATACTCTTTTGTGGCAACAATGGCCTCTTTCACGGTCATGCCGTTGAGTGTGAAGTCGATATATGGGGTCACATCGGGTCGTGGTGAGTTGCACACGATACCTTCCTTGGCATCGTAGCTTTCCTCGCTGACGTCGCAACCTTCAATCAGGGGGATGATGGGCAGTCCGAAGTGCTTGGCGAAAGTATAGTCACGGCTGTCGTGGGCAGGCACGGCCATGATGGCGCCTGTGCCATAACCAGCCAGCACGTAGTCGCTCACCCAGATGGGGTTGGCCTCACCAGTGAAGGGGTTGATGGCGTAGCTGCCAGTGAACACACCTGTCACCTTCTTGTCAATCATGCGCTCGCGCTCAGTACGCTTCTTGGTTTCCTCCACGTATGCATCTACCGCTGCTTTCTGTTCGGGTGTGGTGAGCTCATTCACCAACTCACTCTCAGGAGCAAGCACCATGAAGGTGACACCGAACATCGTGTCGGCACGAGTGGTGAAGATGGTGAACTGCTTGTCGCTGTCCTTCACCTTGAACACAATCTCAGCACCCTCACTGCGACCTATCCAGTTGCGTTGTGTCTCTTTCAGGGATTCGGTCCAGTCGATGGTGTCGAGTCCGTCGAGCAGACGCTGTGAGTAGGCGCTCACACGCAGACACCACTGGCGCATCTTCTTCTGCACCACAGGGAAGCCACCTCTGATGCTCACTCCCTCTACCACCTCGTCGTTGGCAAGTACAGTGCCCAGTTCGGGACACCAGTTCACCATCGTCTCGCCCAGATAGGCGATGCGGTAGTTCATCAGCGTCTCACTCTGTGTCTTCTCGTCCATTTGCTTCCACTGCTCAGCAGTGAAGTTCAGTTCTTCCGATGCCCAGGCGTTAAGGCCCTCTGTGCCGCATTTGTCCAGATGTGCGATGAGTTGGTCGATGGGTTGAGCCTTGTTGAGGGAAGTATCGTAGTAGCTGTTATACATGAGCTGGAATGCCCACTGAGTCCAATGGTAGTAAGAGGGGTCGCAAGTGCGCACCTCGCGGTCCCAGTCGAAACAGAAACCGATTTTGTCGAGCTGTTCACGATAGTGGTTGATGTTGGCCACCGTGGTGATCTCGGGATGCTGGCCTGTCTGTATGGCATATTGCTCAGCTGGCAATCCGTAGGCGTCGTAGCCCATGGGGTTGAGCACGTTGAAACCCTGGAGCCGCTTGTAGCGGGCATAGATATCGCTGGCGATGTAGCCCAGTGGATGGCCCACATGCAGTCCTGCGCCTGATGGGTAAGGGAACATGTTCAACACATAGTACTTTTTCTTCGTCTTGTCTTCCTCAACGTGGTAAGTCTTCTGCTCCACCCAACGCTGACGCCATTTCTTCTCAATGTCTCTGAAATTGTAGTCCATTTGTTTATATTTGATGATTTTTTGTTTCGTTTGCGAGGAATGTGCATTCCATCCCTTTAAACTGCAAAATTACAATCTTTTCGCCTAATAATCACTATTTTTCGACATATTTCCAAATTAGAGCCAAAATATTAGTGTTTGAAGTAAGTGGGGTACGCAGGCATCCTGCCTCCGATGCGTCAGGAGGACGCAACAATTCATCGTCCCGTTCCACTGTTTGACGGTGGACAACGAAATACAGAGGTTAATACAAGGCTACATGATATAGTAAGAGGGGCATTCCATGATGGAATGCCCCTCTTACTATGTGATGAAGTGATGTACTATTAATTGCTGGCTACCTGAGGCTCAGTTTCCTCGTCGGTCTCCTTGATCTTTCTACCCAGCACGAGGTAGGCGATAGGAGAAGCGATGAAGAGTGAAGAGCATGTACCGATACATACACCAAGGATCATGGCGAAGGCGAAGCTGCGGATGCTGCTTCCACCCAGCACGAAGATACACAGAAGCACAATCAATGTACTTACAGAGGTGTTGATGGTACGAGCCAAAGTAGAGTTCAGAGAGTCGTTGAACTGACGCTGCAAGTCACGCTTTGGATAGAGTTTCAGGTTCTCACGGATACGGTCGAAGATCACCACCTTGTCGTTGATGGAGTAACCGATAGCTGTCAGGATAGCTCCGATGAAGGTCTGGTCGATTTCGAGTGAGAATCCTATCCAACCGTAGCAGAGCGAGTAAGCACCGATAATCAACAGGGTGTCGATGGTCAATGCAACGACAGAACCCACAGAGAATGCCACGTTGCGGAAGCGGATCAAGATGTAGATGAAGATGGCAATCAGGGCGAGGATCACCGACCAGATAGCGCTGATGGTGATGTCCTTTGCGATGGAAGGACCTACCTTCTGGCTACTGATGATTGAACCACCCTCATGGTTGTCACGGTCGATGAAGTTAGCCTGTGTCACAGCGTCGTCAAGCAACTTCTTGTCGTGTAGCACCTGATAGAGCATACCCTCAATCTGAGCATCCATAGCTGGGTCATTGTTGTCGATAGCGTAGTTGGTAGTGATGCGCAGTGTGCGGTTGTCAGTACCAAGAGCGATGACCTGAGTGTTGGCGTCAGTGAAGACCTCAGAGAATTCAGCACGCACATCCTCAGGCTGCACGTCCTTGTCGAACTGCACCACGAAGTTGCGGCCTCCAGTGAAGTCGATAGACTGCGACAGACCACGAACAACGAAGGAGATGAAGCTCACTGCAAGAGCGATACCGAAGATGGTGAACGAACGCTTGTAGCTACTCATGAACTTGTAGTTCGTATTCTTCATCAGGTTCTCGGAGAACTTGGTTGTGAAGGTCATGTCTTCCCACTTGCCCTTGTTGAGACGGCTCTCGAACACGATGCGGGTGATCCATACTGCAGTGAAGAACGAGCAGATGATACCGATGATCAATGTAGTGGCGAATCCCTTGATAGGACCTGTACCGAAGTAGAAGAGGATGAGACCCGTGATGATAGAGGTCAAGTTGGAGTCGAAGATGGCTGAGAAAGCGTTGCTGTAACCAGCGGCAAGTGCGTTCTTCACGTTCTTGCCCGAACGCAACTCTTCTTTCGTGCGCTCATAGATAAGCACGTTGGCATCGACTGCCATACCCAGGGTCAGCACCATACCAGCGATACCGGAAAGGGTCAGAGCCGCCTTGAAGGAGGTGAGGATACCGAGAGTGAAGAAGAAGTTGAGCACCAGAGCCATGTTGGCTACCATACCTGGACGCACACCATACATCATGCACATGTAGATCATCAGCAGGATGAAAGCCACGATGAATGACATGATTCCCTGACGGATAGACTTGGCACCGAGAGAAGGACCTACGTTCTCCTCCTGCACGATGTGTGCCGGAGCCTTCATCTTACCCGACTGGAGCACTGTAGCCAAGTCCTTGGTTTCTTCTGGAGTGAAGTTACCAGAGATTTGTGAGCTACCACCGTCGATTTTGTTGTTCACGTTAGGTGCGCTATATACCAGTCCATCGAGCACGATGGCGATGCAGTGGTTCACATTGGCCTCAGTCAGTGCCGACCATTTGCGAGCACCTGTTGGGTTCATCTTCATGCCTACGCAAGGACGTCCGAAGTTGTCGAACTCGTCCTTTGACTCTGTCACCACATCACCTGTCAGAGGAGCCTGACCGCTGGTAGTGGTGCGGATGGCGAAGAGTTCGAATACCTTACCTGCCTCGTCGAGCGACTTCACACCCCAGAGCAGACGCATGTCGGATGGAAGCACTTCTTTGGCAATCTTGGAATTGAGGATGGCGTTGATTTCGGCAGTGTCGCGCGAAGCGGCATATCCTGCCATACAACCTGAACCGTTCTGAGCTGGCTGGAGGATGGCGAACAAAGGATCAGCAGCCTTAGCGGCGGCGATGTCCTTCTCCATGGAAGCAGCGGGTTTGTCGGTCTTGGCTGTCTCCTTGCTGAGCTGTGAGCTGATGCTCTTCTCTGCCTTGGTAGTGTCGGCAGCGGCAGCTACAGCAGCAGTATCTACACTGGCGGTATCCACCACTTCACCACTGCGCTCCAGACGCAGGCGGTTGTTGAGCTGCGACAGATAAGGAAGCACGTCCTTGGTGTCGTAAGTCTCCCAGAACTCGAGGTTGGCGCTGCCCTGGAGGAGTTTGCGCACGCGCTCTGGCTCCTTCACACCAGGCAACTCAATCATGATACGTCCAATCTGACCCTCAAGATTCTGAATATTGGGCTGAACAACTCCGAAGCGGTCGATACGGGTACGCAGTACGTTGAACGAAGCATCCACATCATTCTGCACCTCGGCGCGGAGTGCTTTCTCCACTTCGGCGTCGTTGCTCAATGTGGTGATTTTCTTACCACTTGCGTCATTCAACTTGGCTGTGAAAAGAGCCGACAGGTTCTTGCCTGGGTTGTTCTTCTTGTAAGCCTTTACAAATAATGAGATGAAATCATCCTGACTGGTTTTCGACTCCTGCACAGCATCAGCAATGGCTTTCACCAAAGCTGGATCGTTGGGATCAGTGGCAAGGTTCTTCACCAAGTCAGGAACTGATACTTCAAGGATGACGTTCATACCACCCTTGAGGTCAAGTCCAAGGCCAATGCCTTGTTCGCGACATTCTTTCAGGTTCTTACCAAGATAGAAAGAATGTGACTCCAAAGAATCCTTGTACTGCTCGGCCTGTTCCTCTGGCATACTTGCAATCTTGTTGTCAACATAGTTGGTGACAAAAGAGAAAGACAAGTAGTAGATACATACCAAAGCAAGTGCAATCGCTAAAAACTTTACAAATCCTTTGTTTTGCATTTTTTAATTGTGTTATTATTATTTAATTGATTTTGTTTGCTTAATTTTCCACCAACCTCTACCTTGCAACAACAATTCAAAAAATCGTCATCGCATACCGAAAAAGGTGGTTTTTCATCCCATTTTGTTCTTACACATTTATTCAAGTTTGCAAAATTACTGCTTTTTTGTGTTTTTATGGAATTTAATAACAAATATTTGCATTTAATCCGCTCATTATCTATTAAAAAACATGAAAAATGCGCATTTTTGCATATATTCTTCCATTTGAACAACAAATATGACAGTTTTTCTTCATCATTTCTTTTTAGGAGGCTTCTATAAATTGTCTTTCTGGAAATGTTGAAGGATTTCTTTAGCAGATGGCTGTGCGGCATGAGGGAGCAATGCGGGCATTGTGACCGAATGACAATCAGCCAGATGCAAAGAAATACCAACATTTACGAAAGAGTTCATATCAAGCTCTCCTTTGTTATTTGATTATTTGAACGGGGAATTTATAGAAGTCCCCTTTATATATGTATGAATGGGATAGTGATCGCTCAGTTTGATTGACTTATCCACTTTAGAGGCATACGACTTGAAGTTCGGCGATATGAGGATATG
This sequence comes from uncultured Bacteroides sp., assembly GCA_946628545.1. Classification (GTDB taxonomy): domain Bacteria; phylum Bacteroidota; class Bacteroidia; order Bacteroidales; family Bacteroidaceae; genus RUG11857. The sequence goes on from CAMOWU010000047.1 coordinate 6,899, forward strand.
GTCGATTCTGAAATACATCCAATTGTCGTGATAAGTGAAAGAGAGTCCATTGCCACTCTCGGCAAACGCGTCGTCGAGGGATTGAGTGAACCGATGAAGGACGTAGGATACTGGCGTGTCGTTGAAGTCGCCACACATGATCATGCTTTCATGCTTCTTGAGTTCACGCTTCACTATTCTGTCGATGATATCGGTCTGCAAAGCACGGAGGGAATCCGCAACATTGATTTTGCCCAACAGTATCTTGCTGTCTCGTTTTTTCAAATCCTTCTCTTTGATCATATCCTTATAACTCTCTTTTTCATCAATTTTCAGTTTGTAGGATTCGAGATGGTTGTTGATGACCGATACTGTATCCCCATCTATCAGCAAGTGATAGACGACACTGGAATTGCTTTTGGTAGGATAATCTATGATTTCCTCGTCTAATATGGGATATTTCGAGAAGATAGCCAGTCGGCTGCGATTGGGAACGATGGTAATGCAAGAGTAAGGATAAACCTCTTGAAGCTTGTAATCCTTGTCCTCAAAATTGCGAATCACTTCCTGCAGACAAACAATGTCGGCTCCGCTGTTTTTGATATACTGCTGAATGCCGTTCTTATTGATGTCTCCTTTTTTGTAAATGCCGAAAGACTGGGTGTTGAAACTCATGATATGGATCGACGACTCAGGAGGATTCTGCGGTATATTCAGCGGAAGATATGCCCTCACACTTGTCCAGCAACAGATGAAAGCGACCAGCTGAACTATGGCTGTTCGCCATTTCACCATCAGCCAGAAGACAAATATCACAATATTGATGACCAAAAAGAAAGGAAAAAACAATCCCAGACTCGATACGATAGGATAACGAGCAGGACTCAGATGAGTGCTATAGACGCATAAGACCATGCCTATGGCAGCCATCACACTCAACAACAAAAAAATGTAGTAGAAGAATTTACCTATCCTTCGAATCATGGTATGAAATGATTATTTCCTGTTGCTGGCATCAAACAGGCGTTGTTTTTCCTCATCCGTCAGACTGGCATAGCCACTCTGGCGCACCTTGTCGAGAATACGGTCGATCTCGTCGTTCTCTTCTTTCTTGCGCCTGTTGTATTCGTAGTCGCGCTCACGGTCGTTCATATAGCGAACGGTCACCTCAGGCTCGTCCTTTCCACCGAACTTTTTCCTCAACTTGGAAAAGAATCCCTCTTCGTTCTTTCTATGATAACTGCCTTCCCCACGGCTATATGATGAAGTGCCGTTGTCGATCCAGAAATTGCGCCCTCCACCCAGACTGTATTTACTCGTGGAGATATTCTTCCAATAAAGTATCAGGATGAGTCCGAAGAGCATGCCTCCTAAGTGAGCGAAATGCGCCACTCCATCGTTACTTCCCACTCCTTGTATCAACTCAATGACTGCGTATGCTATCACAAAAAACTTGGCTTTGATGGGAAATGGGATGGGAATGATGAACAATCGTTCGTTGGGGAATATCATGCCAAAGGCCAGCAAGATGCCATAGACTGCACCCGATGCACCGATGGTCATAGCACCCTCATGGAGCAAACCAGTGACCTGACAAACCTCCTGCACCAAACCGGCTCCAAGACCACAGACTATATAATAGATTAAGAAACGCTTACCTCCCCACACCTGTTCAATGATACGTCCAAACATCCAAAGGGCAAACATATTGAAGAAGATATGAGTGAAATTGGCATGCATGAACATATAGGTGAAAGGCTGCCAAATGGCAAACAATGGATGCTTGAAATACCAAAGTCCAAGTATAGCCGACAAGTTGATGTTCCATCCGAACATCGCCATTGCCGAGTCCAAGACAAACATGATGACATTGGCAAGCAACAGACCTTTGACAACGGGAGGCATATTCATAATCTAATTCTTTTTACCTTTTTAACTATTTTGCTATATTTATTTGTTTGCCTGCAAAATTACGCATTTTCGCCCTATTTTAGGCATTTTTAGGCAAAAAGACAAAGAAAATTTAATGTTTTTCGCAATTTTTGATAATTTTTGTTTGAAGAAAATAAATTAAAGAATATATTTGCATAGTTAAAAGAGTGATAAACTTCAACTTACATACATTTAACCAATCAAAATCTCACATTATGAACAAAAATGAACTTGTAAATGCTGTTGCTGAGAAGTCTCAGCTGAGCAAAGTCAATGCTAAGAAAGCTGTTGACGCTTTCGTAGAAGTCATTACTGAAGCGCTCAAGGGTGGTGACAAAGTGGCTCTCGTAGGTTTCGGTACTTTCTCTGTAGCTGAGAGACCAGAGCGCAATGGTATCAACCCCTCAACTAAGGAAGCCATCAAGATTGCCGCTAAGAAGATTGCTAAATTCAAGGCAGGTTCTGAGCTCGATGCAGCTGTCAACTAATCATCAGTACACAAAGTTTCTACTTACATAAAAGGCACTGCTGAGCAGTGCCTTTTATTAGTTAAGAATTAAGAGTGAAGAGTTAAGAAAAATTGTAAACAGTATGTCGAAAGCGAGTGAATTAGGTATCATAGGTGAGGAACTGGCTGCCAATACCTTGGCAGCAAAAGGTTTCACCATCTTGCATAGGAACTGGAACCTTCACAAAGGCTATGAACTCGACATTGTGGCCATGAAAGACAACACCGTCGTTTTCTGCGAAGTGAAAACAAGGAAAAGCGACTCCCTACAAAAACCTGAAGACGCTGTCAATGCAAGAAAGCAACAACACATCATCAAGGCCGCCAACTTCTACATCAAATACTATCATATAGACGCCATCATACGTTTCGACATCATCTCCATTGTATATAAGAATGAAAGGGACTATCGGGTAAACCATATAGAAAATGCATTCCAGATCACCCTCACGCAAATCCGAAGCAAATGGTGAATGTGAAGTCCCAGGACTCTGAAAGGGTCGCCCATCACCCACATAATGGCACGCTTTCATCATCAGTGAAAGAATCTTTCACTTGCATTTATCACTCCCCCCCTTTCACTTCCCCTTTCACTCCCCCTTTAACTCCCAATTATCACCATATCTTTTTCTTTTTTGAAAGATACAGAAATTTTTTGTTGATGTTTTTAGGCTGTGGATTGTGTGGAAAAATAAGTGTTAAAAGATTTGGCTTTTTAGTTATTATCAATTCAAACGCCCTTATCAAATGAGTTTTCAATAGGATCTGATTCACCAAAGTCCTTCAATTTCCAGCCACTTACAGAATCTTTTCAACATCTGTTCATAACTTATCATGATGAAGTTTTTCAGTTTTTAAAACCCTGTTTTTTGTGTCGAAACCGAGTAGAAAAATCGTTTATATTTTTATGTTTTCTTTTTTGGCTTCTCTCATGAAAATTTTCTATATGCAAATTCCTTTTCTATTCAGCCATATTGTTTTCCTGTTTTTTATAACCTTTTTTCACCCACTTTTCAATAGGTTTTCAACAGTTGGCCGTTGAAAACTGCAATCTTTTGTTTAATTTTGCATAAAACTTATGGGGGCTTCTTAAATTCACGAAAGAGTTCATCTAAAGCCCACGATTTTTAATTGATTCTATGAACGGGGAATTTACAGAATCCTCTTTATATGTTATGACCGACCATACCAAATTGAAAGTGACAGAGATGGGTCGCATGTCGGTGGATGATTTTCACCACAGCCAGAAGATACCCGTTGCGGTGGTTCTCGACCATGTGCGCAGTATGTACAATGTAGGAAGCGTTTTCCGTACGGCAGATGCTTTCCGGCTCGATAGGCTGTGTCTTTGTGGCATCACCTCTACCCCACCCCATCCTGAAATCCACAAGACCGCTCTTGGTGCGGAAGACACCGTGGATTGGGTTTATTATCAGGAAACCACAGATGCGTTGGAATTGCTTCGAAACGAAGGTTTCACCATCATCGCCATTGAACAGGTGAAGAACAGCATCATGCTTCAAGACTACGCCATCGATATCAATAAGAAATATGCCTTGATTTTAGGCAACGAAGTGAAAGGCGTCCAGCAACAGGTGGTGGATCAATGCGACGACTGCATAGAGATACCTCAATACGGCACCAAGCATTCATTAAATGTATCCGTGACTGCGGGTATTGTGATTCATCATTTCGCAAGTTCTTTTTTTCTGTAGTTTTATCTTTTTTACTAACTTTGCCTTTGTTTTACTAACCAAAAAGAAAATAGATACGAGATGGCTAAGAAAGATGAGATAACACCTATGATGAAGCAGTTTTTCGACCTCAAGGCGAAGCATCCCGATGCCTTGCTGCTCTTCAGGTGTGGCGACTTCTATGAAACGTATGCTGACGATGCAGTGATTGCATCGAAGATTCTGGGTATCACCCTGACCAAGCGAAGCAGCAGTGTAGTGAGGAAGGAAGACTCCACGCTGATGGCTGGATTTCCTCATCATGCACTCGACACTTATCTTCCCAAACTGATCCGTGCAGGCAAGCGTGTCGCCATCTGCGACCAATTGGAAGATCCGAAGCTGACCAAGAAACTGGTGAAACGAGGCATCACAGAACTGGTCACGCCTGGAGTGGCTATGAGCGACAATGTGCTCAGCAATAAGGAGAACAACTTCCTTGCCGCCGTGCATTTCGGTAAGACAGCCATAGGTATGGCCCTGCTTGATATATCCACTGGAGAGTTTCTCACTGCTGAGGGAACGGCCGACTACGTGGAAAAACTCATGGCCAATTTCTCACCTAAGGAGATTCTCTATGAAAGGGAGAAGAAGAACAACTTCGGTCAAGTCTTTGGCAACAGTTATTTCACTTTCGAACTCGAGGACTGGATCTTTACCAGTGAGTCGGCTGCCCAGAAACTTCACCATCATTTCCACGTGAAGAATATGAAGGGCTTTGGCATCGACCATCTCAAGAACGGTATGATCGCCGCAGGTGCCATACTCTACTATCTGGAGCAGACCCAGCACACCCATATTTCACATATCCAAAGTATCAGGAGAATAGAGGAAGAAAGATACGTGAGGCTCGATAAATACACCATCCGCAGTCTGGAATTGGTCAGCCCCATGAACGAGGGTGGCAGGAGTCTCAAGGATATCATCGACAAGACCATCTCACCCATGGGCGGGCGATTGCTCAACCGCTGGATTTTATTTCCACTCAAGAGTACCAAGAAAATCAATGACCGTCAGGATGTAGTGGATTATTTCTTCAAGCATGTGGATTTCAGAATCCTTTTGGAGGAAAAATTACATGAGATAGGTGATTTGGAACGTATCGCCGGTAAGGTGGCGACAGGTAAAATCAATCCCCGTGAACTGGTGGCTTTGAAAATAGCGCTTCAAGCCTTGGAACCTATCAAGGAAGCCTGTCTTGAATCCGAGGATGAGATCATCAAGAAGATAGGTGATCAATTGGATGTCTGTGAACCGCTGAAAGAACGTATAGGTAAGCAGATCATCGAGAATCCGCCTCTTGCGCTCAACAAAGGACGTGTGATTGCAACAGGAGTGGACGAAGAACTCGACCGACTCATCAATATCTCCACATCTGGCAAGAACTACCTTCTCGAACTTCAGCAACGAGAGGTGGAGAAGACGGGAATACAAAGTCTGAAAATCGGTTTCAACAATGTCTTTGGCTACTATCTGGAAGTGAGAAACACCTACAAGGACCTGGTACCTAAGGAGTGGATCAGGAAGCAGACTCTGGTCAGTGCCGAGCGATATATCACTGAGGAACTGAAGCAGTACGAGGAGGAAATCCAGGGAGCAGAAGAGAAAATAGAGATTCTGGAACAGAAAATATTCAATGAGTTGGTGCTTTTTGCCGCTGATTTCATCACATCGATCCAAAAAGATGCTACATTGATTGCACAGATTGACTGCCTTCGCGCTTTTGCTGAAGCAGCCAGTGAATATAAGTATATCCGTCCGTTAGTGGACGACACCAATGTGATTGATATCAAGCAAGGCCGACATCCTGTCATCGAGCGTCAGATGCCCATTGGCGAACAGTATGTGGCCAATGATGTCTTCCTTGACTCCAATACCCAGCAAATCATTATCCTCACTGGTCCCAACATGGCAGGTAAGTCGGCATTGCTCAGGCAGACTGCCCTGATTACCCTCATGGCGCAGATTGGTTGTTTTGTGCCGGCTGAGAGTGCCAAAATAGGATTGGTTGACAAGATTTTCACCCGTGTGGGTGCCAGCGATAATATTTCTGTAGGAGAATCTACTTTCATGGTGGAAATGACTGAGGCTTCCGACATTCTCAACAATGTGACGGGAAAGTCATTGGTTTTGTTCGATGAACTTGGACGTGGCACCTCCACTTATGATGGTATTTCCATTGCATGGGCTATTGTAGAGTATCTTCACAATTCACAACAGGGAAGACCACGCACACTCTTTGCTACCCACTATCATGAGCTCAACGAGATGGAACGTCTCTTCCCACGCATCAAGAATTTCAATGTATCGGTCAAGGAAGTAGATGGAAAGGTTATTTTCATGCGTAAATTGGAGCGCGGTGGCAGTAACCACTCTTTCGGTATTCATGTGGCGCAACTCGCGGGCATGGTGAAGTCGGTGGTGGAAAGAGCTAACGAGATTCTGGAACAACTTGAAGCCAACAACACACATGAGAGCATTTCCTCCCCTCGTACCGCCACCATCAACCGGCATGGCGACGGGGTGCAGTTGTCGCTCTTCCAGCTCGATGACCCCGTGCTCAGTCAGATCCGTGATGAACTGGTCAATCTCGATGTCAACAACCTCACCCCCCTTGAAGCCCTTAACAAACTCAACACGCTCAAGACCATTGTCACTGGTAAGAGCCAGTAGAAGTTAAGAGTTAAGAAAATTAGACATTAGGCTTTAGACTTTAGTTAATTCAACTTTAGCAAGTGAATATGAGCGGATAGAATCGCCCTGAAAGGGCACCATCGCTAAGCCCAGGGTACCACCCTGGGGATATATAAGACCAGCAAAAATCGCCCTGAAAGGGCAGCATCATGAATAAAAGAAATGATTTTGCCCTTACAGGGCGCTGGTTGTTTGTATTACATATTCCCAGGGCGTTGCCCTGGGCTAAGAGATATTGGCCTTTCAGGCCGATTTCTCACTTGCTAAAGTTCAATAGTTAAGAGTTAAGAAAGGGAGCATGAACGATGAGCGAGTTTTATAACTATGCTTCTGGCCACGTGATGGCCAAGGTGTAGTCGTCGCCGTCATAGACACAGCCGTCGCTCCATTCCCTGCCCTCAATCTCAGCAGAGAAGTTCAAGGTCTGTCCAGGAGTGAGCAGATAAGGATTGCCATAGCGGGTCAGAGTGATACAACCGTTCTCTATTCTGGCGATGTGGATATTGAACCCAACTAAACCGAGTTCACCCAGTTTTGCCTCCATGTCTTTCTCCTCATATTTCCAGTCATCTGAACCACTTGCCGACCAGTGCCGATGTCCATGCCTGATGTGCAAGATGATGCTTGCAGAGACTGCACGAGGCTCCTGAAAAACTCCTTCTACAAAATCTCCCTCTTGGTGGATGCCAGCCTTGGTGTTCTCAAACACACCTTTACCATGGCATCGTCCTTCGTGGAAATGGCCTTGGTAGCGACAACCTTCGTGATAGAAACTATCACCCACGAGCACGCCCTCACCCTCAGGACGGTCGTTCTTGGTTCCTCCGTCGTATGTCCACTTACCATAGTCGATATGTCCGTCTTTCCATACGTTGGCTTGAGCGACACCTTGTCCAAAGGGATCAGGCAGTTTTATACTCTTGGCAGCCTGGATATCATATTTCCACTCATCTGCCTGCACCATCTTGCCTTTCTCCCACCGTTCACTGCGCTTCTTGCCTGTGCGGGCATCGTGCATGGTGACATAGCCATCATAGGGACGCAGGGCGCATACAGATGCTACGTAGTGGTCGATGCTGTCGCCGTTGGGGCAGGTGATGGTGCCCTGTGCTGATGGTTCGTAGATTTTGTTTCCGTATTTGTTCTCACTGTACCGCCCGCCTTGTTGCACCACTTTGTATATGCCGTCACTCGTTCTGAGCCTGAGTGTGAGCCGAATGCAGTCTGGGTTCGTTTCATTGATGTCGTAGTCCACTACTTCGGGGTCATCATTGCTCTCATCCGGTCCATGCCATATCCGTTCGTTGGCATACCATTCCTTGGCATGGGTAATGGGAGGAAAAGTGGAAAGCGTCTTGCGGAACGTCAACTCAAAACCATAGCGTTTGCCACGCTGGAACATGGCGATGCTGTCCATGCTGTCGGGATGCTTGATGCGATAGACACCCGTCAAGAAAAACGACTTTCTGTCGGAGGATGTCACCAACCATGCATTTTCGATATAACTGCCATCGGCGAACTCATAACGTCCGTTGGCGGCGTATGCAGGTCCGTTAATGCTGGCGAAATTGAGGTGGAAATATCCCTTGAACTTGTCGCCATTGGGATACGACACTTGACCCTCGCCCTTAGGACCCTCAAGCACCTGGCGTATCACGCTCCCGTTCTGCCATCCACCTTTATAGACGATATCGGTAGGTACGACCTTCACACAATAGATATGCGAACAAGTCACACCATACTGTTGGGAGGAGATAGAACTTTTCAGTTTCACTTCCTCACCTGTCTTGATGCTGTAGGTCTTGTCTTTGTACTCCAAATCCAACTGATGATCGTCGTAATAGGTTACTATAGGAGCAGGGAAATCCGTCCATCGAGGCAGAGGCTGTCCGACAATGATTTCTTCCTCCTCAATCTCCTTCGACATCCAGAGTGCCTTCTGCACGAAAGCCCCGCGGTCGCTGTAACTCTCATAGATATTGATGATGCATGCTGTTGCCATAAGCAGTTATTATATGATGAATGATATCCTTCCATTATCTCCCCTCCCATTCAAGGGGAGGGGCAGGGGTGGGGTGTCAAGCTAAAGTCAAAAGCAAAGTCTAATTTTCTTAATTCTTAACTCTTAATTCTTAACTAAAAACGTCTCCCTAAGCGTATGGGTCGTAGCGTCCGTCGTCTTCGTTCTTGATGATGAGCAGTCCGCCGCAGATGTCGTTGATTTCGCTGTAGGTGGCTGTCAGATCCTCCAGTGTGGTGAAACTGTGGCAGTCATATACACGGTCTTCCAGCGCAATGAGGATGGGTCCTCGGATTTCCATTCCCTGACCGTAGAGAATGGTTCCAATGGCATTGTCGGACAGGTTCTTGGCTTGTGCGTCACAATCCACATACATGGCCACGTTCATCTTCAGTCCTGCCGCCTTTTTCACTTGTTCCAAGGCAGGTGAGGAGTGGACGGTGTCAAGCCCGTCGGCATGGATCAACTGACCCACCTCCCGGAAACTCTTCATCCGATAGACATCGGCCTCGGCGATGTCGAGATGTCCCGTGGGCCAGATGATGATGACTGAAGGCTCTATAGCAGTGGGTTCCCATTCCGTTTCTTGATGATCCTCTTCTTCATCCTCCTCCTCCTCTTCATCATCTATGATTGGCAGTATGGTTTTATCCACCCACTTGAAACGTGGTGCCCATAAGTTGTCGAGTTCTTCCTTGTACTTCAACAGAAATGCAGGGTCGCTGACCCTTTTCAGTTGTCGAACCTCATCTTGGTCGTCGGGATCAAGACGGGCCGACTTCAATCGTAGTTCGGCAATCTCAGTGGCGTTCATCCGTTGATCGGCTGGCAAGGGAAAGTCGTCGTCCTCCATGATGTCCGCCAGTTCGTTGAGGCTCGGCACGTCATAAAGTTCACAGCCCCTTTTCAGGTAGTGTAGGATGCTTTCGGGAGCACATTTCTCAAATTCCAAATTCCCATAATAGTGGTTGTGCCATAGGAGATAACCACAAATACCGTCGCCTAAGGCAAGACCTTTATGCAGTTGTTCATCGATGGTCTGATGAAGGGTGCGTTGCTCCTCTTCCGACAATTCAGTGAAGGTGTTGGGGTCATAGAATCCTTGATAAAAGAAACAGTCACCATATCCCTTCTTGCATCCCTCCTCCATCATCTCCTCGTAGAGTGCCATATTGCCATGGATGTAGTAGTAGCGGGCCAGCGTGGTAAAGGATGATATATCGCCTTTTTCTATGGCCAGTTCATATTGTTTGATGGCATCATCACGTCGGTCAAGTGCTTCGTAAGCCTTTCCCAGGTATTCGTACCATAAGGGGTCGCAGTCGGGGTGGTCAGCCAAGTACTGTTCTATCTCCTTAGCCACTTGTTCTGGCTCTTCATTGCAGAAGTATCCGTTGATGCGGTCGTAGGCCGATCTGAAGGTAGCAAGCACACTTCCACGTTCGGATGCATGATGGAGCGTTTCTTTATATAAGTCGATATCCATCAGTGGCGGCCTGGTCACTTCCGTCTCACCTAAGCGTACCATCAAGGCGTATGCCGCCTCGCTTTCGGGAAGTGTGTCCTTGGTGTTGTAGAACAACTGTTCGGCTTCCCGTATTGCCCCTTCATGCGGGTTGAGGTAGTAAAGCCACCGCCCGTAGGCATATTGGGCATAAATGTCGCCATCCTCGCATGCCTCTCGCACCAGTTCCAAATCCTCGTCCTTGAGAATCATGATGTTTGCCTTGGTGCGGAATCGGCGCAAGAATGCCTCGTCGTGTGTGATATGGAATGTGTCAGTCATAGATATAGTTCAATGATTCATAAATGCGATAGGTCGATTGCAGCTCTTTGCGTGGACTGTGCCAATCGAAATAGGTAGAACCAATGTTCAATGTTCAATGTTCAATGTTCAATGTTCAAAAATGCGATTAAGCGAGAGCAGGGCCAAGCTTGCTTGATCTCTGCCGAGCGTGAGCATTTTAGGCGAAGCCAATGTTCAATGTTCAATGGTCAATGTTCAATGTTCTAAAACGAATACAGGTAGCACTTGGCTTTGTCGAACCGTTGTTTCTGCAAGTCTTCTTTGGTGATGAGGAAATTGACCATTCCGCAGTCGTGGAAGATGAGGTTCCATCGGTCGTCCTCATCGATTTGCAGCAGAGAGATGGTGTGGGGCATGTTTTCCCTCACCTCGTCGATATAAGGCTGTCCGAGCAGTCGTGTGCCGTCCTCATCCTGTTCGCAGGGTGAGAAATCGATGGCCTCTGCTGGCAGTCCCACTTCTCTTCCGTCGTCGTAGAGTATTCGGTGTGTGTGTAGGTTATCGCAATGTGGTGCGTAAAGTACTCTGAAATACTGTGGATGCCATTCTCCCATGCCTGGGTAGGCAAGGCTTTCACTGGCTCCAAGGAAATAGTCGAGACTGGCGAAGAAATAGAGCATTCCCTCTCGCGGGAGTATTCCTTCTTTGTCGTAGGGTGCGATGTCCTCGCATCTGATCTGGCTGATGAATGTCAAAGGGTCGTCATAGACTATGCCGTCATCATCCACCATCAACTCGGGATATTGCATATCCTCTGGCATGTCGGGCTGACCCCACCACTTGCTTTTGCCAAAGAGGGGGTCACTGGCTGGTTTTGTGGTTAGTTTAATCATAATAAATAGTCAGTCTTGGCTCCCTGTCAGGGTGTTTTTCTTTGTTGAACTTCCTTTTCTTGATTCGTTTTCAAAAATACATATAATTTTTCAAATAACAAATTTTTAGAGTAAAAAAAGCAATTCAAAGCCGAATAATTTCGAAATCACTACAATTTTATTACAATTTTGTTACAAATTCTGTTTTTTTACTAAAAATACGGGTACCGATCTCATTTTTTCTATGTATAGTGTAAAGATGTTTGCACATAATTATTTATTTTTGCAGAATCCAAGTAGGAGGTTCGGCATTCCTGCCGAACAACATCGTTCGACAGGAATGCCGAACCTCCTATCATTAACCCTAAAAAAACCGACGCTATGGAAATAATAAAAGACTTCGAAAATGATTACTTTGAGATTCGTTTTTTTGCGATATTCAGGGCAGTGGTCCATATCAAAGGATCTGATGACTTGTCAGTCGATGAGATTGAGGCTTTGAGGGAATTCATCTCCAAACAGATGGAGGTCACTACTGGTGAGGTGGAAAATTTCATTGCACATTGTAGATCTTTTTATTCTAAAGAGCAGGCTTTTGATGATATCCGTGACTATGACCAGGAAGCAAAACAATACACTGCCGACTTCATTACTGAGTTCTTCATTGCGGTGGATCGTGATGAAGATGAAAAGGAGCGTTTGCTTGAGGTTTTCAGAGAATGCGAGTTGCCCATGCCCCAGAACGATGAGTACAGGTTGGATTTTTGTGCTGGCAACGATGAACAAATAGATAACCCCTTAGTATGCTCCACTTATATCGCCATCCACTATGATGAGGCCAAAGAAAGGAAGATTCCTGGCGATTACCGTAAATACACCCCATGCCGCATTGAATTCTTGCAAGACCAGGACCAATTAGGCGACAGGCTCAACTATTGCTATAATACTCCCGACCTCAATAGGATCACAGAGAGCCTTGACCTCTCATTATTTGCTTCTGCTTTCAAGATGAATCCTTGTGTCGCCATTCTCTTTGACAGGTCCGGTACTTATGGCTACAATAAGATCATGGGCGATACCAACCTGACGGGTGTTTTTCCCAGGGTATTTGTTGAGACATGCTTTGTGGCTATCATCGACAAGGACAATCCTTCTGATTGGAATAAGATCCTGGGATTTATTAACACGGAAATAATCCGCAAAGTACTCCACGATCTGGACAAAATTGTTCATGGACTGGCCTTCGAAGGACCTGTCTATGACCAGCCGGTGGTGAGGCGACGCATTGAGAAGGATTTCTGGGATGATGTTGACTACAAACTCGATGGTCTGAAGCCTTTTGCTCTATTAGAAGGGTATATTGTGACAGAAAGGGAGAGAAAGGATCGAATCAAGCGCATTCAGAAGTTCAAGTCGTGGTTGAGCGAGAAACAAGATGAAGAAGAAGAGATGCAGGTGCGCGAAGTGGCGAAGACATGCACTTTCAAGAAAGTAGTGGTGATGGAGGAAGGTGTCTTTCGAGATGGGGAATTGAGGCTTGTCATCTACGCTGACTTCAATATCCAGGACTGTAAGGGCGAGAAATGTGCTTGTTGCGCCTATTTCTACGATCACGATGGAACACCAATGGCACCTGAATCCTTCTATAACGATAGGACACCAACGCCGGACGATGCCCGCTACAGCACGGCTTCTGAAACCCAGTTGGTCAGCACCTATGAGTTCACTCCCAGCTACAACAACAGCGACTTCTCCGACGTGGAACTGTCTATTCCGATGCGCTTGCTGGAATCGAGTGTGAGGGCTTCGGGCAACAGGGAACAACCGTATTGGATCAAGTTGAAGTTATTCAACTTTGCAACTGGCGAGTTCATGGAGAAGGATTCCGATTGGCTCAGGTTCTATCTGCAAAACGTTTAGTTTTAGTTAAGAATTAAGAGTTAAGAAAGATAGTTTTTTATTCAACTTTAGCAAGTGAGAAATCGGCCTGAAAGGCCAATATCTCTTAGCCCAGGGCAGCGCCCTGGGAATATGGAACACAAACAACCAGCGCCCTGAAAGGGCAGCATCATGAATAAAAGAAATGATTTTGCCCTTTCAGGGCGCAACTGTAAACCACATCAAACCCCAGGGCACTGCCCTGGGCTATAGGAGGGTTGCCCCTTCGGGGCGCACTTGCTAAAGTTGAATTTTTTAGTTCGTATTACATTAATATAAAAGTTATTATGGTTAGAATAGACAATTTTGGTCCGTACAACCGGATTTACCTTTACCCTATTTTCAGGGCAGTTTTCGAGACCACAGGACTCAAGGACAATCTGTCCTACTACGAAGTGCAGGCTCTGAAGGCCTACATATCGCAATACCGCCCTATTGCGGACGATGAGGTCGTTACCTTCTACGACGAAGGGTTCGCACGTTTAGACGATGAAGAGGCATTCATGACAATCAGTCACCTCAATCCAGAGGCCAAACAGTTTGCCACCGAACTACTCACAGCAGTCTTCAATGCCGAACAGAGGACTGACATGGACAGGCAACGCTTCTTTGAGGTATTACAACTATGCGCATTGCCTATGCCCTATTAATCATCCCAAAAGCCGACCTACGCTATGTTTAAGCGCAAACTCCACAAGATGTTGTCGGAAGGCGAGGGGCGCCAGTTGTTTTGGCTGCTTATCGTCACCGTCGCATCCTTTATCGTCTTCACGAGCATTGTCAAATTGTTCTTTCCTGGATGGAACTTCTCGTGGCAGGACATCATCGCACTCTACCTCGATGCCGGCAACTTCTCAGGTGCAGGTGAACACGACTGGCTCCGTCTGATTATCGCCTTTGTGGGCATGTTCGTCTTCTCCGCACTGCTCATTTCGGTCTTCACCAACGTCTTCGACAACGTGGCCAGCGCCTACCGAAAGGGTGAGGCACGTTATCGCTTCCGCGACCACGTGCTGATCCTGGGGGGAGGCAACATGCTCGACAATATCCTTATCGCACTCCACAACAACGCCGACTATGCCGACAAAGACATCGTCGTGATGACCACATCAGAGGTGGAACTGCTTCGCGACAAGATGGAAACCGTGCTTTCCGACAAGCATTTCAGCGACCATATCACTTACTACCATGGCGAGCGCGACACCCGAGTGCAATTGGAAAGCGCATGCCCCCAACATGCCGCTGTCATCTACATCATCGGCGAAGACAACGAACCATCCCACGACACCCTCAGCATCCGCTGCAACGACTTGCTCAGCGACATCTGCGGTCAAGAGGGCGAACCGCTGACTTGCTACCTCACCTTGGAGCAGCACACCTCCATCAATGTCTTCATGTATATGAAGAATCATGGGGGTGGGCATCGGTTGCAGACCGAGGTGGTCAACAACAGCGAGTACGTGGTGGAACAACTCCTGGTCAATACCGACCTGCTGCCAGCACTGCATATCGACGATCCTCAGCACCTGCATATCGTAGCGGTTGGTGGTTCATTTACCACAAGGTCGTTTGCCAAGGTGGCGGCACAGATCTGCCACTATCCCAACTTCCCGACCGCAGGGCGCACGTGCATCACATTCATCGACGGTGATATGCGCAGGAAGATGGACGACTTCGTGGCGAACAACCAGAGTCTTTTCGACCTCTCACACTATCGTTATGTCAGTCCGACGGAAACAGAAGAGCACCAACCCAAGGATGGCTACGGCGACTTCCTTGATGTGGAATGGGAGTTTCTCGACAGTCGCATGTCGTCGCCTTTCGTCCGCCAACTGCTCAAGGAGTGGGCCACCGACCCTATGCAGAAACTCGTTATTGCCGTTTGTTATGACGATCCAGCCATCACAACGGCAGCGGCACTTCATCTGCCATCTGTGGTCTATGAAAAGGGAACACCCATAGCCGTCTATCAAAAGGAGCATACCGAACTCATCGACAAGGCCAAGGCGACAGGCATGTACGGCCGTCTCATCTGCTTCGGCGAGGCGACACCATCCAACGACTCGCTCTTCATCCGTCAGGCGGAACGAGCCAAACGAGTGAATTACCTTTACGACAAGGAGTTTGGCAGACAGCCTTCAGCCAATGAGGGCGAGGCATGGAACAAACTCTCCCATGCCCACAAGCGTTCGAGCATCGCCAGTGCCAACAGCATTGCATTGAAACTGCGCAGTTTTGACCTGGAACCCACCCGTCAGAGCATCGATGCCTTGGACCATGAGATGCTGGAAAGTCTGTCGGAGGTGGAGCACCGTCGGTGGATGCTGACCATGCTCATGATGGGCTATCAGGCGGCCAAGCAAAAGGACAGACGAGACAGAACCAACTTCGACCAACTCAAGCGCGAGCACTTCATCCACCTCGACATCGCACCCTACGACGAATTGCCGCACATCGAGCAAAAAGACCTCTTCATCGTCAAAAACATCCCCTATATCATCAAGAAAGACAAGATTGTCTGAGTGCCTTGAGCATTGATATGCCACCAGGGTACGCAGGCATCCCTGCCTGCGACGCGTCCAAAGGAGGCGTATTAGACTCCCCTCCCTTTTAAGGGGAGGGGCAGGGGTGGGGTATCATTTCACTAATCTTGCAGGAAGTTCTCCCATCCACGAGGGTACGCAGGCATCCTTGCCTGCGACGCGTCCAAAGGGGGCGTATTAGACTCCCCTCCCTTTTAAGGGGAGGGGCAGGGGTGGGGTATCATTTCACTAATCTTGCAGAAAGTTCTCCCATCCACGAGGGTGCGCAGGCATCCTTGCCTGCGACGCGTTAAACGATAGAAAAGTGGTGACGAAGAATTTATAGAATAAGAATGTGATGAAGATTTAACGTATTTAACTTTTGTAAACCACAAAAATATGTAAAGTGCGCAATGACATAGCTATATAGTTCGTTCTAAATGTGTAAATGGTATTATTCATAAGGGGTTGCCGGAATAATACAAATTATGGTGCCACAAACCATAAGACTCGTCAAAAATGTCGAAAACAACAAAATAATTATAAGTTTCGACACTTTATAAGGGATTATTTTGTACCTTTGCACACAAAATCAGATAGATTATGATTATAGGCAGAGACAAAGAACAGAGAGAACTGCATGAGGCATACGAGTCGGAGTATTCGGAGTTTGCCGTGGTGTATGGCCGCCGCAGGGTGGGCAAGACATTCCTAGTGCGGGAGACTTTCAACTACACCTTCACGTTTGAGCACTCGGGAGTAGCAAAGGGCAATATGCGGGTGCAGCTTCGCGCTTTCCGTGATTCACTGGCGGATGCCGGAATGGGTAAGGTGAAGATTCCCGAAGATTGGATGGAGGCGTTTTCCTTACTGCGCCAACTCATCCGCCAAAGTAAAGAGAGGAAGAAAGTGGTGTTTATTGACGAGATTCCTTGGATGGACACGCCGCGCTCCAATTTTGTGTCAGCCGTTGAGTATTTCTGGAACAACTTTGCTTCGGCTCGTAAGGATGTACTGCTAATCATCTGTGGATCGGCAACATCGTGGATTATCAACAAGGTGCTGAAGAATCACGGAGGGTTGCACAATCGTGTGACATACCGATTGCCTGTCATGCCCTTCACGCTCCATGAGTGCGAACAATATATGAGGGCCAAGAAGATTCAGGCCTCGCACTATGACCTGTTGGAATACTACATGGTGTTCGGAGGAGTGCCTTTCTATTGGTCACTTTTGACACGGGGGCAGAGTGTAGCGCAGAATGTTGACAAACTTATTTTTGCAGAAGATGGCAAACTCCGTTATGAATTCAACGAACTTTACGACTCTTTGTTCCGTAACCCGGAGAAATATGTCAGAATCGTAATAGAACTTGGCAAAAACGGCTCTGGAATGACACGCGACGAGTTGGTGAAGCAATGCGAACTGGAAGAAAATGGACGGACGAGCCGTATGCTGGAAGACCTGGAGGAATGCGGCTTTATCCGCAAGATTCCAACGTATGGGCTAAAGAACCAGGCAACGTTCCGTTTGATCGACAACTACACGCTGTTCTATTTGAAATTCGTAAAGCACAACACTGCCAACGATGAGCAATTCTGGAGCCACAATTACCTGTCGAGCTTGCGGTCTGCCTGGGTCGGTTTGGCCTTTGAGCGTCTGTGTTTCCAGCATATTCGCCAAATCAAAATGGCACTTGGCATCAGCGGAGTAGTGACAAACGTATTTGCATGGCGAGTGGGACCGAGTGCTGACGGGAGGAAAGGTGCACAGATAGACATGCTCATAGACAGGGCAGACAACATGGTGAATATCTGTGAGATGAAATTCTCGCATAACGAATATACTGTGACTAAAGACGATGCAGATAGCTTGCACCATAAGGCGGAGCGTTTCGTCGCCGAAACTGGATGTAGGAAATCTGTAAGTTTTGCTATGGTCACTGTGTCAGGGATTGCCCACGCTGGATATTGGAGTGAGATACACAACAGCATCACTTCAGAAGACCTATTCAAGGCATAGTCTCAGACGTATTTGTTTCGATGTATAGGCAGTCAGTTGGTGTCAAAATTCCAATGACTGCCATTTTTTAGTTTACCTTTACCCTTGTCATTCGTCTTTATTGCAGATATGCCCGAAATGGAGACACAGGATTTCCTAAATAAAAAAACGGCGTATTTGACCACTATATAAAATTAATTGTAAACCGCTCATTGAACGGCCGATGTCAT
>CAMOWU010000048.1 GCA_946628545.1 uncultured Bacteroides sp.
CCACAACCATTCAAATGTGGTTTGCGCTTCGGAAGATTCGGAAGATGACAAAGGATTTCACACCATGGGCGATGACTGATGCAGACGGCAAAGCCGATGGCATTTACAAAGTAGTTGGCGAAGTGCTGAAATATAACAGCAAGACCACCAAGGAACAACGTATGTGTTTACTTGCATTGATGGCTATTTGCCAACGTAGGGGGCAAGTAATAGAACAACTCACAAAGTAGGTGTGAGCTTCGTCCTGATGTCTGTTTCATGTTTGTTTAGGGGTAGGCTTTTATAGGTCTGCCCCTTTCGCTCTCATAAATAATTGTACTCGAAATTTGCAGATATCGGGAATATTGACTAATTTTGCATCGTCAGTCATGGACTAAAACCCCTTTCCGCTATACGCTGGGCGATGTAACCGAATTTTAGTCCGACTATTGGGGAGGGGTTTTTCTTTGAAAACAGGCGATTTTGGGGCAATTTGTTACTATTTTGTTACCCGTTACTTGTTACTGATATTCTATCTGATTAAATATCAGAATATTATAAGTGGAATTGTAATTTTGTACGCATAATATAAAGTTCTATCATTATGTCATCATTTATTTCAGACAGGGTTGTCATGGACGGGTTGACCTTCGATGACGTGCTTCTTATTCCAGCTTATTCGGAAGTGCTTCCTCGTGAAGTGTCGTTGACAACCAAATTTTCACGTAACATTGAGTTGAAAATACCTTTTGTCACAGCCGCAATGGACACAGTGACTGAAGCCACTATGGCTATTGCCATAGCCCGTGAAGGAGGTATTGGAGTGATACACAAGAATATGTCTATCGAAGACCAGGCAAGGCAGGTGGCCATTGTCAAAAGGGCTGAGAACGGCATGATCTACGACCCCATCACCATCAAACTCGGGTCAACCATCGGACATGCACTGGCCATCATGAAGGAATATCATATCGGTGGCATTCCTGTGGTGGACGACGAAGCCAGACTGGTCGGCATCGTCACCAACAGAGACCTCAGATTCCAAGAGAATCTCAACGGGAAGGTGGACGACGTGATGACCAGCGAAAACCTCATCGTCACTCACCAGCAAACCGACCTCGAACAGGCGGCCAAAATCCTGATGAAGCACCGCATAGAAAAACTGCCAGTGGTGGATGAGAACAACAAACTCATCGGACTGATTACCTATAAGGACATCACCAAGGCCAAAGACAAACCCATGGCTTGCAAAGACAGCAAGGGACGCCTCAGAGTGGCTGCCGGAGTAGGTGTCACAGCCGACACTTTCGACAGAATGGAGGCTCTGGTCAAGGCCGGTGTCGATGCCATCGTCATCGATACAGCCCACGGACACTCAAAGGGAGTGGTGGAAAAACTCAAGGAGGCTAAGAAGAGATACCCCGACATCGATATCGTCGTGGGAAACATCGCCACAGGTGAGGCAGCCAAAATGCTTGTCGAAGCTGGAGCCGACGCAGTGAAGGTCGGTATCGGACCAGGTTCCATCTGCACCACGCGTGTCGTGGCAGGCGTAGGCGTACCGCAGCTCTCGGCCATCTACGATGTGGCCAAGGCTATCCAAGGATCAGGTGTGCCACTCATCGCCGATGGTGGACTCCGCTATAGCGGCGACGTGGTGAAAGCACTCGCTGCAGGTGGATTCAGCGTCATGGTCGGTTCACTCGTGGCAGGAACAGAGGAAGCGCCGGGAGAAACCATTCTCTTCAACGGACGTAAGTTCAAATCCTACAGAGGCATGGGCTCGCTTGAGGCCATGGAGAATGGATCCAAAGACAGATACTTCCAGTCGGGAGTGGTGGAGACAAAGAAACTGGTGCCAGAGGGTATCGCCGGACGTGTGCCCTACAAAGGACTCGTACAAGAGGTCATCTACCAACTCGTGGGAGGACTTCGTTCGGGTATGGGCTATTGCGGCGCTAAAGACATCGAGGCACTGCACTCTGCCAAGTTCACCCGCATCACCAATGCCGGCGTGCTCGAAAGCCACCCGCATGAGGTCATCATCACCAGCGAGGCTCCTAACTACAGCCGACACGAATAAGTGCACAGCGCAACTGCGTTTTTTGCACTCCTACACCAAAACAATGATTATAATTTGTTAAAAATAACAACATTATAGGGGCTGTCGGCTTTCTGACAGTCCCTATTACATTTTTTTTGAGTAAATTCGCAGACAATTTCGAAATCAATATAATCATCGAATCTTATGAACAGGATTTTTTCCGCTTCTCTCGCGCTGCTCATCTCAACCAGCGTCATGGCGCAGGACAACGACCCAGTCATCATGAGGGTCAATGGAAGACCGATTACAAGGTCGGAGTTTGAGTATTCGTTCAACAAAAACAATGCTGACGGAGTCATCGACAAGAAGGGGCTCAACGACTATGTACCGCTGTTTGTCAACTACCAACTCAAAGTCGAAGAGGCCAGACAACAAAAAATCGACACCATGTCGAGCATCAGGCAGGAAATCAATGGGTATAAGGAACAACTCGTCATGCCGGAACTGGTGGACAACGACTTGATAGAAAGAGAGGCAAGACGCACGTACGACGAAACGAAGAAAAGGTTCGGAGACGACGACATGCTCAACGCGTCGCATATCCTGCTCATGCTCAAGCAAGACGCCACAGATGCAGAGGCTCAAGCAATCAAGCAGAGGGCCGACTCCATCTACAACGCACTCAAGAATGGAGCGGATTTCGCTGAACTGGCAAAGAAATACTCCGACGACAAAGGATCGGCTATCAACGGAGGACGACTGCCCGAGTTCGGAAAGGGCATGATGGTGCCAGAATTTGAAAAAGCTGCATACGCACTGCAAAAAGGAGAACTTTCGCAGCCCTTCACTTCTGCCTATGGCTACCATATCATTCTCATGCACGACCGACATCCCTTCGAACCCTATGAGCACCATCATGAGGCCATATTGCGATTCCTCGAACAAAGGGGCATCAAGGACATCTCGGCAAGAATGCACCTCGACTCACTCGTCAAGAGGTCATCGCTCACAAGGGAGGAGGTGATAGACTCTTTGGCCAAGACTCTTGAAGCCAAAGACCTCGAAATGAAATATCTCTCAAAGGAATATACCGACGGAACACTCATGTTCGCAGTCTGCAAACAGGACGTGTGGGACAAGGCCGCTGCCGATGAGCAGGGACTTGAGAAGTTCTTCAAGAAAAACAAGAAAAACTATGCCTGGACCGAGCCTCATTTCAGGGGTATCGTGGTACATGCCAAGAACGATTCGGCCATGAACGTAGCGAAAGGCATCATCGCTAAAGTGAAAGACCAGGAACAATGGGCCGAAACCATCGTCAAGCAACTCAACAACGACTCCGTCAGACTCGTCAGAATAGAAAGAGGAGTCTATAAGAAAGGTGATAACGCCTATGTCGATTACACCCAGTTCGGAGGTGCCGAGAAACATATCAACGCTTTCCCCGTTACCGCTTCATTCGGAAAGGTTCTGTCAAAACCAGAAACTTATAAGGACGTAAAGGGACAAGTCACTTCCGACTACCAGAATGAATGCGAGAAGATATGGGTGGAAGGACTGAGAAAGAAATATCCTGTAGAAATCGACGAAAAGGTGCTCTCAACAGTCAATAATCACTAATCCAATAAGTCATGATGAACGTCAGAAACCTCAAATATCTGATCACCTGTTGGTGCATGGCTACATGCAGTTTGGTGATGGCGCAAAACAACAATGTCATCGATGAGGTGATATGGGTGGTGGGCGATGAACCCATACTCAGGTCGGATGTCGAACAGGCCAGGCTTGAAGCCATGCAGAGCGGACAAAGAATAGAGGGCGATCCCTATTGCGTCATTCCCGAACAACTCGCCATACAAAAACTGTTTCTCCACCAAGCCACCATCGACAGCATCACTGCTTCTGAAGCTGAAGTACAGGCAAATGTGGACAAGCAAATCGATTTCTATGTGCAGAATATCGGCTCGAAAGAGAAGGTGGAAGAGTATTTTGGAAAGACAATGAACCAAATACGGGAACAACTCTCCAACATGGCGCGCGACAATAATATTGTAGGACAGGTCAGAGAGAACATCGTCAAGGACATCAAGGTCACACCGGCTCAGGTCAGACGATTCTTCAAAGACGTGCCAGAGGACAGCCTTCCTTTTATCCCTACACAGGTAGAGGTGCAGATCATCGTCAGAGAACCCAAAATTGAACCAGAGGAAATCCAAAGGATCAAGGACGAACTGCGCGACTATACAGAACGCGTCAACTCTGGACAAACTCCCTTCTCCACCTTGGCGCTGCTCTATTCCGAAGATCCTGAAAGCGCTAAGAGAAGGGGAGAGCTGGGATTCATGGGAAGAGGTGACCTCGTGCCTGAATTTGCCAACGTGGCATTCAACCTTACTGACCCTAACACGGTGTCGAAAATCGTGGAGACGGAATTTGGATTCCATATCATCCAGCTCATCGAGAAAAGAGGCGACAAAATCAACTGCCGACATATCCTCAAGAAACCCAAGGTGTCGGAAGAGGCACTGACCAAATGTATCGTCGATCTCGACTCCATCTCCAACGAACTCAGAAAAGGACTCTATACCTTCGAAGAAGCAACAAGCATCATTTCCGCTGACAAGGACACAAGAAACAACCACGGACTCATGTGGAACCCACAGACCGCATCGGCCAGGTTTGAATTGAAAGACCTGCCACCTGCTGTGGCCAAAGCGGTTGCCAACCTCAAAATCAATGAGA
This sequence comes from uncultured Bacteroides sp., assembly GCA_946628545.1. Lineage (GTDB taxonomy): Bacteria > Bacteroidota > Bacteroidia > Bacteroidales > Bacteroidaceae > RUG11857. Next base: position 4,766 of record CAMOWU010000048.1, read on the forward strand.
TTTCCGAACCCTTCGTCATGGTCAACAACAAAGGAAAGGAAGTGGTGGCCATAGCCAAACTTAAAAACAAAATACTCGGACACAGAGCCACCATGGCCGATGACTACCAGACCATGCAGGATGTGGTGCTCAACAAACTCTACGAAGAAAAGGTGGAGGAGTGGATCAGGGAAATGCAGCGCACAACCTACGTCCGAATCAACGAGGACTGGAGAAACTGCGAGTTCAAATATCCTGGATGGATCAAATAAAGAAGACAGACAAATGGCTGGAAAGGGCAGCATCAGGAACATGGAACGAATCAAAGACAAGAAGAATATGATGGGCAGGGCATGCGCTATGGCGATGCTCTGCTTGCTCATACTCAGTGCCATGCCTTCCAACGACCCCGACGACCGAATTTACCTGATACATAGCGACATCCTCTACAAAAACTACGACGACCCCAGGGCGGAAGTGCTGGTCGGACACGTGAAACTCAGCCACAAGGGGTGCATCATGTACTGCGACAGCGCCAAGTTCTACAGGGATGACAACTCTTTCGACGCTTTCGGGCATGTCCGTATGCTGCAGGGAGACACGCTCTCGCTCACCAGCGACACGCTCTTCTATGAAGGCGACCACCTCACTGCCAAAGCAAGGGGAAAGGTGGTGCTCACGCATCATAAAACCCGCCTCCATACCGACCACCTCGACTACGACCGTATGTACGGTGTGGGCATGTATATGCAGGGAGGAACACTCTACGACGACGATAATGTGCTCAACTCCAATTGGGGACAATACACGCCTGCCACGCACGAGTCGTTCTTCACCGACAATGTCAACCTCGAAAACCCGAGCTTCACATTGCTCTCCGACACTCTCTTCTACAACACACAGACCAAGGTGGCGAGAATCGTCAGCCCTACCAACATCGAGACCAACGACAGTACCTTCGTCTTCGGAATGAAAGGGAACTACAACACCAACACGGGTGAAGCCGACCTCACCGACCGTTCCTATATCATCAAGGACATGAGGCGAATCATCGGCGACAGCCTCCACTACGATAAGGAACGGCATTTCAGCGAGGCTTTCAACAATGTGGTCATCAACGACGACGAGAACATGTGCATCCTCTATGGCGACCACTGCCACTACGATGATGCCATCGGATATGCCATGGCCACCGACAGGGCACTGCTCAAGGAGTATTCACAAGGCGACACTGCTTACGTGCATGCCGACACACTCAAGATGTTCACGGAGAACATCGGAACGGACTCCGTCACAAGGACCATACATGCTTACCGAAAGGTCAAACTCTACAGGTCGGACGTCCAGGCGGTTTGCGACTCCATGGTCAGCATACAAAAAGATTCATGCACCTATCTGTATGGACAACCTATCCTCTGGAATGGGGCGCAACAGCTTTTCGGCGAGACTATACATGTCTTCAACAACGATTCGACCATCAGGCTCGTGCATGTCATCAACCAGGCCATGGCCATCGAACAGACAGATTCAACCACATTCAACGAGGTGGCAAGCCGTGAGATGTTCTCGTACTTCGACAATGGGGTGCTCACTCGCAACGAGGCTCATGGAAATGTCTATGTCATCTACTTCGTCACGGAAAATAAAGGGCAGAACAAACTCTTCATGAACTACTCCGAAACATCGAAGATGATCATGTACATGAAGGATAAGAAAATAGAACATATCTGGATGCCGGCAGCGACCTGTTCGCTCTACCCGGTTTTGCAAATACCGCCCGATAAAAAGCACCTCAGCGGATTCGCATGGTTCGACTATGTCAGACCATCCGACCCGGAGGATGTCTTCAACTGGAGAGGCAAATCGCAGGAGAGCGTGCTCGTGGCCGAAAGGCAACACAAAGTACCGCTGCAGAAACTCAACAAACTCAACAAGCAGCAAGACAAAGCAGAAGTCTCCGATGAATCGGACGCTTCCAGCCCAAACGAGCCTTCCACCCCATAACTCCCATTAATTCCCATAAACTCCCATAAACACCTCCCAATATGGCACTTTTCAAATCAATGAAACCACGCGCTTATCGTCATGAGTACATCTACTACGACGAGCGAAAGGAAAAACTCCAGAACATTCGCGACAAGGCGAAGAGAGAACTGGGGCTGCTGCCTCCCAAGGAATTCTCTCCTGAAGACATCAGGGGAAAATTCACCATGGCTACTAAACACGTGAGGAGGAGAAAAGAAGGTGGTACGCATCTATCTACCGGAATGCTTATCTTCCTCATCATCGCATTGATCCTGCTGATGCGCTACCTATACACAGGAACGCTCTTGTTCTGATCATATACACAGGAACGCTCTTGTTCTGACAACTATTTTTTTCTGACTCGAACTAAGGAATTACTTTTTATGGAGGATATCATTCATTTGCTGCCCGATGCCGTGGCCAACCAGATCGCGGCAGGTGAGGTGGTGCAAAGACCGGCGTCCATCGTCAAGGAAATGGTGGAGAATGCCATCGATGCGGAGGCTACCTCTGTTCAAGTGATTATCGTGGGAGGAGGAAAAACCTGCGTACAGGTCATCGACGACGGAAAGGGAATGTCGGAAACGGATGCCAGAATGGCATTCGAACGCCATGCCACTTCAAAAATAGCTCAGGCTGCCGACCTCTTCGCTCTCACCACGATGGGGTTCCGAGGCGAGGCGCTGGCCTCTATCGCTGCCGTCGCTCACGTCGAACTCAAGACAAGAAGACAAGAAGACCAACTGGGAGTCAGACTGCTCTTGCAAGGCTCGAAAGTGGTGGAGCAAGAACCTGTGGCATGCCCTAAAGGCAGCAACTTCTCTGTCAACAACCTCTTCTTCAATGTGCCTGCAAGAAGAAAATTCCTGAAGTCTGACCAAACAGAACTGACAAACATCATCACCGAGTTTGAGCGAATCGCCCTCGTGCACCCCGATGTGGCTTTCCAACTCATCAGCAACGGCAACGAGATCTACAACCTCAACCAAACCATACTACGACAACGTATCATTGATGTCTTCGGAAAGAAAATCAATGCCGAACTGTTGCCCATTGATGTCGAAACGTCAATCGTCACCATCACTGGCTATGTAGGCAAACCGGAAACTGCAAGGAAAAAAGGATCCAAGCAGTTCTTCTTCGTCAACGGACGGTTCATGAAGCATCCATACTTCCATGTCGCCGTCATGAAGGCATACGAACAACTCATACCGCAAGGAGAGCACGTTTCCTACTTTATATATATGTCGGTCGATCCTTCCACTATCGACGTCAATGTGCATCCCACCAAAACGGAGATCAAATTCGACAACGAACAGGAAATATGGCAAGTGCTTTCGGCTGCCGTCAGGGAGGCACTCGGTAAATTCTGCGCCGTTCCTACCATCGACTTCGATGTCGAAGGACGTCCTGATATACCGGCTTTCATCCCTGCCGACACAAGCAAGACCACCCAGCCGTTCAAGCCTACCACAACGGCCTCCTACAACCCCTTCAGCAATGCTGCGACATCCGCATATCAAAGGAATAACAGGGAGTGGGAAAAACTCTATGGGACTTCCTCTGCCACTACAAAAAACAACCAGCAGACTTTCAACGGGCAGGAGGACTTTGCCCAAAAAGACCTCTTCTCCGACAATCTCCAACCGACAGAAAACGATACTGCCACAGCATGGCAATACGATACTTCGTTGCCTCACTTCCAGTACAATGCCAAGTACATCGTCTTCCCCGCACCCAATGGGGTGATGATCGTCAACCAGCACCGTGCGCATGTCAGAGTGCTTTACGAAAGATTCCTCAAAAGAATAAAGTCAAGGAAAATGACATCGCAAGGGGTCCTCTTCCCTGATATCGTGCAGTTCACCAAAGCGGAAAAGGCGGTCATCGACGAAATTCTCGACGAACTGAAATATATAGGATTCGACCTCACTGACCTCGGATCAGGAGCATACTCTGTGGCAGGGGTGCCAGCTGAAATCCAAGGACAAAACCCTGTCGATCTGCTGCATAAACTTGTCGCATCGGCAATGGAAAAAACAGGCGGAGTCATCGAACAAATGGAGGAGAATGTGGCGCTGGCCATGGCCAAATGCGCGGCTGTGGATTACGGTCAGGTGCTCACACAACAGGAAATCAACGATATGCTTACAGCGCTCTTCCGCACCCCCTCGCCGCAGTTCACTCCAGATGGGAAAAACGTCTTCGCTCTGCTTGAAGACAGCCACATCAGCAAACTCTTCTGAACACTGCTCTACAAGTGCTGAAACAACCGATTATTGCGCAAAAACGCGTCAAATGACGAGGTAAACTGAAAAAAAACTCATTTTTACGTTAAAAATCAGTGGTACTCAGAAAAAAATATCGTTTTTTTTTGTTGATTATTGAGTAAAAGAGTTAAATTTGCAAAACATTAGGGCGCAATAGCCTTTTATAGGGGCGAATTGTGCAGTTTTATGAGAAGGTAGATAAAATATAACAAACTAAATATTTTAATTTTTTTTTATTCAAAAGTATTATGAAAAAATTTTTGATTACTTTGGCTTTTGCCACAGTCGGTACTGTTGCTGTGAACGCACAGACTACTTCTATCGAAGCTCCGACTCTTTCAAAGTACTCAGTGGCCACTAATTCTTTCTGGTCAAACTGGTTCATCCAAGCTGGTGTTGACATGTCGCTCGCTAACCCACACGGCGTGAACTTCATGGACGATGTGTTCCCCAATGGCAAGTCTTTCGGTGTTGACCTCGCTTTAGGCAAGCAGTTCACTCCAGGTCTCGGACTCCGTCTGAAACTCAACTGGGAGAATGGACAGATCGAAAACAAGCACAATACTTGGACTCCTGCTTATGACGACGGTGGCTACGCTGCTCTCTATGGCGATGTGATGTTCAACCTCAGCAACATGCTCTGTGGTTACAGCTCTACTCGCACTTGGAACTTCATTCCTTTCATGCGCGGTGGTGTGATCCGTAACTTCGGTATGAACTACTACGCTCCCGCTGTTGGTGCTGGTATCGAGAACACTTGGCGCTTCGGTCGTCACTTCGGTATCTACCTCGACGCTGCCTACACTTTCACTACTCACGTGTTTGCTAAGAACACTCCTTACTACGCAATCTCTAAGATAAAGGGTGAGGGTGCTGAGTTCGGTCACGGTATCGTAAGTGTTGACCTCGGTGTTCAGTTCTACCTTGGCAAGGCTACTTTCGATCAGGCTGTTCGTCTTGAGGACTACAACGCTCTTGCTGCCGCTTCTGAGGCTGCTCTCGCTCGCCTCCGCGCTGAGCTCGACGCTGAGAAGAGACTCAATGCTGACCTCCAGGCTCAGCTCGCTAAGTGGAAGAACCACAAGTGCCCAGAAGTTAACCCAACTACTGTAACTGCTAACGCACCTGCTTCTATCTTCTTCAACCTCAACTCTTCGAAGATCAACAACAAGAAGGACCTCATCAACCTCGAGGCTATCGCAACTGCTGCTAAGAACTCGGGTGCTAAGGTTGTCATCACTGGTAGCGCTGATAGCAAGACTGGTTCTGCTAACATCAACCAGAAGCTCGCTGAGGCTCGTGCAAACGCTGTGGCTAACCAGCTCGTTAACCTCGGTGTAAGCCGCGACAAGATCGAAACTAAGGCTGTCGGTGGTGTGGCTGACGTTACTCCATACCCACTCAACCGCCGCGCTGTTGTTGAACTCAAGTAAGATTCAACACAAGTTTCGTGCATTAAAAAAAGGTGTGTCCTGCATGGACGCACCTTTTTTTTATGCTTTTTTTAATATTCTTTTTCTTTTCTTTAAGTAAGATAATTTTGTGTATCTGATGATTATGCCTACTTTTGCATCGTAATCCTTAAAAGCAAACGATATGAGAAAGTACATCATGATGATCTCCATCGCATGCCTCATCGCAACTATGACGTCATGCTCCACAAAACAAATGGCTGTCAACCAACTGGAACGTTTCTCCGTCGAACTCCGCGACAATAGCGAGAACTACAACCTCGAACAATGGAAAAATGCACTCGACGACTTCGTTAAGATCAGAAAGAAAATAGCTAAACACAACTACACTGCTTCCGAAAGAATGCAAATCGGACTCACAGAAGGACGATGCATAGGATATATCGCCTCTGGAGCTAAAAAAGGGGCTATCAACAACATCGGAGGAATATCCAGCGAAATCAAAGGCATCATCGATGGTGTCATGGAATCAGAAGCTAAATAAACAACATCATATAATCATTATCGTTGTGTGCTCGTCTATAGCATAGACGAGACAAATACATGTGTCTATGCACTATCTTAAGTTTATTTTTATTGTCCTCACATTCACTTTTACTCAAGTTGCGGCATTTGCCCAAAACAACAAACGACCTAAAATCGGACTCGTCCTTGGTGGGGGAGGGGCTAAAGGGGCGGCTGAGGTCGGTGCGCTGAAGGTGATCGAAGCGGTTGGCATTGAACCCGACTTCATCGCTGGCACCAGCATCGGGTCTATTCTCGGCGGACTTTATGCCACTGGCTACAGGGCTGAGCAACTCGATACGATGATGACTACCCAGGATTGGGTCACACTCATCGGAGACAGAAAAAGCGATTTTAAACAACGGTTTCTCGAAGAGGATACCACAGCCTACTATCTTTTCGGATTCCCCGTCATGAGAAAGAGCAAACATCCGGATGCCAATGGGGTTGGAGTGCTCAGGGGCGACCATGTCATACAACTTATCGACAGCATGACCAATCTGCCCGACAGCTGCGACTTCAACCAGTTGCCCATACCTTTCAGGTGTGTTGCATACGATATCAAAAACAAAGAGGAAGTGGTCATGCAATCTGGCAACCTCCCGCTTGCTGTCAGGGCTTCCATGGCCATTCCTGGTGGATTCAAGCCCGTGAGGCAGAATGATAGGGTGTTGCTCGACGGAGGACTGATCAACAACCTGCCAGTCGATGTCGTGAGGCAAATGGGAGCGGATATCGTCATCGCCATCGACCTCACGCAAAAAAAACGGGAGGCAAAAGAACAAAGACGCACCTTCGGTGGATTGATCGACTGGGCGCTCAACCGTCCCGACCTCATCAAATACAATCAAAATGTGGATGATGCCGACATCTATATCAATCCCGACCTTACAGGATTTGGGGTCACCAGTTTCAACCAGCAGAGTATAAGGACGATGATCGACCTTGGAGAGGCAGAAGCATGGAAACATTACAAGAAACTCACTGATCTGAAAAACGGTTCTTTCGTCAAGGATGAAACGGAATTGGAAGAACGGCATAAAAGTCGGGGTGAGAACAAAAATAAACAAATTGAGGAGGATTAGTCCACCTTTGTCCTATTTTCTCAATATAATTGCCTAACTTTGCATCCGCAAAAATATCAACCGCTGCCATGCAGTCTTCATTCATGGTCTGCACAGCGGTTAGGTAAGCCGCCATAGCGTGGCGGCAAAGTTTGGCTTTCTCCGCTCACCTCGCCTGCACAGCGGTTAGGTAAGCCGCCATAGCATGGCGGCAATCATTATGAATCATCAAATCATCAAACTATAATCAATGGAAACTGTATTAAGTGGTATCAGACCTACTGGTAACCTGCACCTTGGCAATTATTACGGGGCAGTCAGAAGTTTTGTCAAAATGCAATCTGAGTATAATTGTTTTTTCTTCATTGCTGATTGGCACTCCCTCACCACTCACCCCACGCCCGAGAACATACAAAACAGCGCCAGGATCATTCTGGCTGAATACCTCGCTTGTGGACTCGACCCCGATAAGGCTACAATCTACGTGCAAAGCGATGTGCCTGAAACCATCGAACTCTATCTCTATCTCAATATGAACACCTACATCGGTGAACTGGGACGAGTGACAACCTTCAAGGAAAAGGCAAGGCAGCAACCCGACAATGTCAATGCCGGACTCTTCACATATCCCACGCTCATGGCAGCTGACATCTTGCAGCACAGGGCTACAAAGGTGCCGGTTGGCAAAGACCAGGAACAAAACATGGAAATGGCGCGTAAATGCGCGAGAAGATTCAACAATATCTATAAGACGGAGTTCTTCCCCGAACCGCAAAACTTCTATTTCGGTGAGGAAGCCATCAAAGTGCCTGGACTCGATGGAACAGGAAAGATGGGAAAGAGCGATGGCAACTGCATCTACCTCTGCGACGACCCAAAGGTCATCAGAAAGAAAGTCATGAAGGCGGTCACCGACAACGGACCTCAAACTCCCAACAGCCCGAAGCCTGAAGTCATACAGAATCTCTTCACCTTCATGAAAATCGTTTCCACACCTGAAACCTACAACTACTTCGATGAGAAATGGAACGACTGCACATTGCGGTATGGCGACATGAAAAAACAACTCGCTGAGGATGTCGTAGCGGTGATCCAACCTATTCAGGAACGAATCAAGGAATTCTCTTCCAATCAGCAACTGCTCGACAGCATTGCCCGACATGGGGCTGAGAAAGCGCGTCAAAGCGCTGCGGCCACTTTGCGGGAAGTAAGAAAAATCATCGGATTCAGAGTCTATTAAAAACAGTCCCTCCCTTTCTCGGGGAGGGCTTTTTTTTCTTTGGGGAATTGACTCTACAAGGTATCGTTATGTCGATGATGGATTCCGTCCTTGACCAACTCCCCTCCCATCTAAGGGGAAAGGCTACGGGTAGGCGAGCTTGCTCGGGAATGGGGTAGGGGTGGGGTCGTGATATAAAGTCTCTGTTCCCAAGCTTTCCGTGCGAGGATGAAACGTCCGAACGGCGGTCAGGTAAGCCGCCATAGCATGTCGGCAAGCATAAAAAAAAGCATCTGAAAACTTCAGATGCTTTTTCCGTCTGTCGGGGCAGCGTGACTCGAACACGCGACCGCCTGGTCCCAAACCAGGAACGCTACCAACTGCGCTATACCCCGAATTGCGGTGCAAAATTACACACTTTTTCCAATACAGCCAAAATTTTACCCCAAAATATCTTCCTAAAATCGAAAAAAACACAAATAAAGGCGAAAAAACATGCTTTTTCTCCCCTTTTGTCATCCCTTTTCTGTAATTTTGTATCCATCATGCGCCCGGCGGTCATGTTCCCCGTCATTCTTTGTCGGGTAATAACTCCCTCCCTGTAGGGACGCGACGTGTCGCGTCCGCATCTCTCGCGGCAACCATGCGTCCCGTCATTCTTTGTCGGGTGTAATCATCAACTATAAAAATACAAACAACAATGAAAAATAATGATTGGAAAGACAGGCTTGGAGTGGTTTTCTCCACCAACCCTGACTTCGACTTTCAAGAAGAGAATGAGACTCAAGATGCCACCCTCCCTCCGCAACAGCAAAAGCTCAGGCTGCGAATCGAGAAAAACGGAAGAGGAGGTAAGACAGTCACCTGTGTCAGCGGTTTTGTTGGTTCCGACAACGACCTCAAGGAACTTTCCCGCATGCTTAAGACTCGTTGCGGAGTAGGGGGATCCTGCAAGGACGGAGAAATCATCATCCAAGGTGATTTCAAGGCGCGCATCATCGACATCCTTAAGCAGGAGGGCTACACCAACACCAAATAGCCCCCCCTAACTTGAACAAGGCAAAAGCTTCCGCACGGCGGTTAGGTAAGCCGCCATATCATGGCGGCCATCATCTCTTTCGTACCTACATTTAGCGTTAAAAAAAGAAAAGAAAGCATCGAAGTGCATGAAACAACGATAAAAATGATTAACTTTGCATTTTATAATGCGTATATGATGTGCGTTACCAACCATTCACTTTACGTGAACAACTGGAAATGAGAATGTAAGAACAAACAATTACTTTTCAATATGAGTAAAATAATAGCTTTGGCAAATCAAAAAGGTGGAGTGGGAAAAACCACTACCGCCATCAATCTTGCAGCGTCTCTCGCTACCATGGAAAAGAAGGTACTTGTCATCGATGCCGACCCACAGGCAAACGCCTCATCCGGACTTGGCGTCGATATCCAGCAAGTCGATACATCCATCTACGATTGCCTGATCAATGATGTTGATATCAACGAGGCTATTTACACCACCGACATCGATGGACTGGATATTGTACCGTCGCATATCGACCTCGTCGGAGCGGAAATAGAAATGCTCAACATCAACAACAGGGAAAAAATACTCAAAAACGTACTCGATCCCCTCAGAAAGGACTACGACTATATCATCATCGACTGCTCTCCGTCGCTCGGACTCATCACAGTCAACTCGCTCACAGCAGCCGACTCCATCATCATACCCGTACAATGTGAGTACTTCGCACTCGAAGGAATCAGCAAGCTCCTCAACACCATCAAAATCATCAAGTCCAAACTTAACCCGGCACTTGAAATCGAGGGATTCCTGCTCACCATGTACGACTCGAGACTCCGACTGGCCAACCAAATCTTTGAAGAGGTGAAGCGACACTTCCAAGAACTCGTCTTCAAGACGGTCATCCAGCGAAACGTCAAACTCTCCGAGGCACCAAGCCACGGGCTGCCCTGCATCCTCTACGATGCCACATCATCAGGAGCCAGAAACTACGTGGCGCTTGCAAAGGAAATCATCACCAGGGAAAATAAATGACAACAGACTGCAACCGCCCTTGGTCATTCCAATCCCATCGCACAGCAAGGGACAGTAGATAGTGATATGAAAATATAAAAGGAAATAAAAATATACACGCATAGATATATCGGTAAATATGTATATATGCTCTGCGCTACAGACGACTTAAGATTATGGCTGTAAAGAAAAAATTCAATGCGTTAGGCAAAGGACTCGACGCTCTTATCTCCACCGATGACGTCCACACCGAAGGGTCATCTACTATCAATGAGATAAGGCTGGACCTCATCGATGCCAATCCTAACCAACCCAGAAGGGAATTCAACCAAGAGTCGCTGCAAGAACTGGCAGACTCCATCAAGGAAATAGGCATCATACAACCCATCACGCTCCGACAGATGGACGACGGACGATACCAGATTATTGCGGGCGAAAGAAGATGGAGGGCTTCGCAACTCGCAGGGCTGGCCACCATACCTGCATACATCAGGACCGCCGACGACGAGAACGTCATGGAGATGGCGCTCATCGAAAACATACAACGACAGGACCTCAACTCCGTCGAAATCGCTTTGGCATACCAAAGGCTCATCGACACCTACGGACTCACACAAGAGAAACTGTCGGAAAGGGTAGGGAAGAAGCGTACGACCATCGCCAACTACATCCGCCTGCTCAAACTGCCGGCACCCGTTCAAGTCGCTCTCCAGAACCACGAGATAGACATGGGACACGCCAGGGCTCTGCTCGCTCTCGACGACCCCAAGATGCAGATCAAACTCTTCCGCGACACCAAAATAAAGGGATACTCGGTCAGGAAAGTGGAAGAACTGATCAAGCAGATCAACAACAGTGAAACCAAGAACGCCAAACAAGACAAAACCCTTCCACAAGACGTCATCGACATCTGCGGAAACATCTCAAGGGCGGTGGGAAGCAAGGTCACGGCAACATACAAGAAAACGGGAGGGGGAAAAATCAGCATCCCTTTCAGCGACCTGCAGCAACTGCTCCGATTACAACAACTGCTCACGAAGATCGATGACTAAAACACCCTGCCTGAAGGTGAACGGATACGGACTACATACAGCACTCAAGATGAACGCCATCACCAAGATGGTGCTCTTCCTCTGGGCATTCATGGCTGCCTCAGGAACAGCAATGGCATTCCAACCCGAAATCAACGACACCGTCGTGGTCGATAGCGGAGTGGTCGTCGTCACTGTGCCAGAGGAGGAGTGGGACTTCACCATGCCCGTCGATTCTGCGCTGGAGGACAGCATACAGAAACTCAATGAGAGGGAGTTCGAAAAACAAGAGGAACATGCCGACACAGCGCGCATCTCGCTACAGCTCGACTCCATCGTGGCACTCAACACCATCAAGAAACGATGGATTCCTAACCCCAAAAAAGCGATGTGGCTCGCACTCGTCATACCAGGAGGAGGACAGATCTACAACAAGAAGTACTGGAAACTGCCGATCGTTTATGGCGGATTTGTCGGATGTATGTATGCGCTACACTGGAACAACACCATGTATCGCGACTACTCACAAGCCTATATCGACCTCATGGATAAGGACGAGAACACCAAAAGCTACGAGAACTTCCTGCCACCTGGCTACAACGTCAACTCCAACTTCTCGAGAATAGAAAAACTGTTCCAAAACAAGAAGGACTACTACAGGCGCTATCGCGACCTCAGCATCTTCGCCTTCATCGGAGTTTATCTCCTCTCTGTCGTCGATGCATACGTCGATGCCGAGCTTTCCAGCTTCGACATCAGCCGCGACCTCAGCATGAAGGTCCGTCCTACCATCATCAACCGAAAGGACGGATACGGACTGACACAGGTGCAAAAACCCGGCAGCAACTGCTACGGTGTCCAATGCGCCCTCACCTTCTGACCCCGTAGGGACGCGACGTGTCGCGTCCGCTCATCCGCCCGTAGGGGTGCTACGTGTCGCGTCCGCTCATCCGCCTGTAGGGACGCTACGTGTCGCGTCCGTTCATCCGCCCCAACGTCGAGGTCCGGTGCCCGAGCGTTTCGCGCGAGGGGTAAAGAATCATCACAAGGCAAAAACTTCCGCATGGCGGTTAGGTAAGCCGCCATATCATGGCGGCCTGTATCAAAGAAAAAAGTAACCAAAAAACATATTGAATGTAATGAATAAGAAATGGTATATCATGATGGCCTTTGCGGCCACGATGGCCTGCAACAATGTATGGGCACAGAATGTCATCACGGTCGAAGACGAAGACGGAGAGACTGAGGAAATCGAAATGCCTGAGGGCATGACGGTCGAGGCTGACTCCATTCTCCAGGACTTCGACAACCGCACACGCCTTGCACAGGGCAACAACGCCCTGATCAAGGACCTGCCTTACGACGACGACATCCTTGTGGACCGACTCGCTCATATCCCGACCACCATCGAGATGCCGCTCAACAACATCACACGAAAGTTCATCGACCAGTATTGCAACCGAATGAAAAACTCGGTGTCAGTCATGCTGGGAAGCGCCAATTTCTATATGCCTTTCTTCGAGGAGGCGCTTGAGAAATACGGACTGCCGCTTGAACTCAAATACCTTCCGGTCATCGAGTCGGCACTTCGCCCCACAGCCCAGTCGCATGCTGGAGCGGTAGGACTCTGGCAGTTCATGCTCGCCACCGGAAAAAACTACGGACTGGAGGTCAACACGCTCGTCGATGAACGACGCGACCCCGTCAAGGCCAGTTATGCTGCGGCTCACTACCTGTCCGACCTCTACGAACGATTCGGAGACTGGGGATTGGCTATCGCCGCCTACAACTGCGGAGAAAATGCGGTGTCGAAAGCGCTGCTCAGAATCGGCGCAGGACCAGAGGCTGACTACTGGACCGTCTATAACCAACTGCCGAGGGAAACACGAGGATATGTGCCGGCGTTCATCGCTGCCACCTACGTCATGAACTACTATTGCGACCATGGCATCACACCCATGGAGGCGTCGCTGCCAAACGAAACGGACACGGTCATCGTCACCAAAGAAGTGGGATTTGAGCACATCGCCGCTAAATGCGGGGTCACAGTCGAGGAACTGAGGACGCTCAACCCACAGTACCGTCGCGACATCATCCCTGTCGATTATGCCCTCCGACTGCCTACACATGCCATCGAGGCATTCATTCTCAACGAGGACAGCATCTATGCCTCCAACACGGGTATGCGGCGACGTGTCATCGCCGACATCTACGACCAGCCGGCAACCACCACTGTCAAGAAGGCAACTACAAGGTCGCGCGCTACCGCCAAGCGCTCAACAAGGAAATCGCGTGTCAAGGCTTCGTCTTCACGGCGCAGGTCCACTGCCAGCCGCAAATCCTCTTCTCGCAAATCGACGGCCAAGCGCAAGTCCACCAGACGCAGAAGACGCTAACCAACTCCCCTCCCACCTCAGGGGAGGGGTAGGGGTGGGGTAAAATATAGCACCAAACCAACTCCCCTCCCATCTAAGGGGAAAGGCTACGGGTAGGCGAGCTTGCTCGGGAATGGGGTAGGGGTGGGGTAAGATAAGTCCATCCGGAAGGCGGTTAGGTAAGCCGCCATAGCATGGCGGCCGCCATCCTAAAGCATAAAAAAAGAAAATCAAGTTAAAAATCATCAGCCTATGGATGCAGAAATGAACAAAGACGAGATGTACGACAAGATGGTCGAAGACGCTTTCAACCATCTGTTGGAAACGTATCTCGCATCAAGACACAGGAGGAAGGTCGAAATCATCACCAAGGCCTTCAACTTCGCCAAACATGCCCACAAGGGGGTCAAACGACTCTCTGGTGAGCCTTATATCATGCATCCCATAGCGGTGGCGCAAATCGTCTGTTCCGACATCGGATTGGGCTCAACCTCTATCTGCTCAGCGCTCCTCCACGACGTCGTCGAAGACACCGACTACACCGTCGAGGACATCGAGAATATGTTCGGACACAAGATTGCGCAGATTGTAGATGGACTGACCAAGATCTCTGGTGGCATCTTCGGCGACCATGCTTCTGCCCAGGCGGAGAACTTCAAGAAGCTCCTCCTCACCATGAGCGACGACATTCGCGTCATTCTCATCAAGATGGCCGACCGACTCCACAACATGCGCACACTCGGCTCACAGCCACTCAACAAACGATACAAGATTGCGGGCGAAACACTCTATATCTACGCGCCGCTTGCTAACCGCCTCGGACTGAATACCATCAAAACACAACTCGAAGACCTCAGTTTCAAATACGAGCACCCAGCAGAGTATGAGGAGATATCCAACAAACTCAGGGACACAGAGGAACACCGCAACATGATCTTCGAGCATTTCACAGCTCCTATCCGCACCATCCTCGACGCCAAAGGCATCAAGTACGAAATCAAGGCCAGGGTCAAGACTCCGTACTCCATCTGGACCAAGATGCAGAACAAGCATGTGCCTTTCGAGGAAATCTACGACATCCTCGCGGTTCGTATCATCTTCGAACCTACGGAGAAAGGAAGCGACAACCAGGACTGCTTCTCTATCTATGTGGCACTGACACAGATCTACAAGTCGCACCCCGACAGAATACGCGACTGGGTGAGCCATCCCAAAGCCAACGGCTACCAGGCGCTCCACGTCACACTCATGAGCAACGATGGTGAGTGGATTGAGGTGCAGATCCGTTCGCAGCGTATGAACGAAATCGCGGAACGGGGATTCGCGGCGCACTGGAAATACAAGGAGGGCAACGACACCAAGGACGGCAGCGAGGCGGAGCTCGACAAATGGCTCACCACCATCAAGGAGATACTCGACGACCCGCAGCCGGATGCCATCGACTTCCTCGACACCATCAAACTCAACCTCTTCGCATCGGAGATATTCGTCTTCACACCCAAAGGGGAGTTCCGCACCATGCCGTCGGGATCCACAGTGCTCGACTTCGCCTTCACCAT
Source organism: uncultured Bacteroides sp. (assembly GCA_946628545.1). GTDB lineage: Bacteria > Bacteroidota > Bacteroidia > Bacteroidales > Bacteroidaceae > RUG11857. The sequence continues at coordinate 20,302 of CAMOWU010000048.1, forward strand.
CCACACCTTCGTCGGAAGCCACTGCATCGGGGCGAAGGTCAACCACAAACTGGTGCCCATGAGCTACAAACTCTCCAGTGGCGACCAGGTGGAGGTCATCGTCTCCAACTCGCAGCACGTCACCCACAAATGGCTCGAAATGGTCACTACGGCCAAAGCACGCACCAAGATCTCGGCCATACTCCGAAAGGAGGAAAGGGAGGCGAGAAACAAAGGGGAGGAAACCGTCAACAATTTCTTCATCAAAGAGGACATTCCGCAGAGCTCGGAGAATATGGAGAAACTGGCCAAGTTCCACGAATTCAACAAACTCGACAACTTCCTCGTCCAGGTCGGACAGGAGAAAATCAAACTTGGCAGCGCCGACAAGGAATTCCTCACGGCTAAGGAAGGAAGTGGCAGGAACTGGAGGCGCATTTTCCGTTTCGGCAGAAGAAACAAGGACGGAGAGCAGAAGAAGGCGGAAGAGGTCAATATCGACACCATCGACCGCAAGAAAGTGCTCGACCTCAACGAAGACAGCGTCCGGAGAAAATACGTGCTGGCGGATTGCTGCAAACCCATACCAGGCGACCTGGTCATGGGCTATATCGACGACGACAACCGAATCGTCATCCACAAAGTGGAGTGCTCGCTCGGAGCACTGCTCAAGAGTAGCCATGGAAACCGTATCCTCAGTGCCAAGTGGAACATGAACAAGGAACTGCTCTTCCCTGCCACCATATCCATCAAGGGACTGGACAAGATAGGGCTGCTCAACCAAATCACACAGGTCATCTCGCAACTCCGCAACGTCAACATCCGAAAGCTTCAGATTGAAAGCGACAACGGACTTTTCGAGAGTATGGTCGAGATGTATGTCCACGACACCACCGACCTCAACAACGTCATCACCGACCTCAAGAAGATCCCCAACGTCAAAGAAGTCTCCCGCATCTGATCAATGTCGATGCTACAAACTCCCCTCCCATCTAAGGGGAAAGGCTACGGGTAGGCGAGCTTGCTCGGGAATGGGGCAGGGGTGGGGTGTTATCCGCAGGGGTGGGGTAAAAATAGTCCCGCCTTGGTCAGCTCCCTCCTGTAGGGACGCGACGTGTCGCGTCCGCATATCCCCATCGCCTAAGGGACGTACCCCCTCAATCCCCCATCTTGCATTGAGCCCTGTGCCCGTCCATTTTATGGGCGGTGTAATCACACGTCTCCCCTTTTTTCAATAACCCATAACTCATAACCTTTCAATAAACCATCTTTTTTTACAAAATTTCCTCCTTTCTCTTGCATCTATCCGCTAAATATGCTACATTTGCGCACTAACCAACACAACCAGCGGTATGAAATTTTGTTCTAATTGTGGCGCGCAACTCCCCGACGACGCCCGCTTCTGTTCCAACTGTGGATCAACCGTCGCTCCCGATGCCAGCCCCTCGACTAAGGCTCCCACCCCGCAGCAACCCCCTTCTAGCCCCACCCCCGACGAGGACATACTCAAGCAAGGCGTGCAACTGTGCCCCGACGGCAAGTACAGATGGATCTACGAACTCAACATGTGGACCAACCCCTCCGTCCTCTTCGTCGTCTATAAGATCTTCGGATGGATCTTCCTCGGCATCTACGCATTCGCATTCATCCTCCGTATCACCGATGGCGGCAACTTCTTCGACGGACTCTGGGACTTCACATGGCCATGGCTCGTCTTCGCAGCCTTCTTTGCCCTGCTCATCTACCTCGCCTATGCCCTTGTCGCCCTCATCAACGGAGGCAAGTACATGGTGCTTTTTGAAATGGACAACGAAGGAGTCACCCACACTCAGATGAAGTCGCAGTTCAAGAAATCCCAGGCCATAGCATGGCTCACTGCCATGGTTGGCGCTTTCGCAGGAAAAGGCACAGTAGCTGGAGCCGGAATACTCTCAGCCACCCGCTCCTCCATGTCGTCCACCTTCGCCGATGTTCGCAGCGTCCAGCCCTACAAGAGCCGCAACCTCATCAAGGTCAACGAACTCCTCTTCAAGAACCAAGTCTATGTCAGCAAGGAAGACTTCGACTTCGTTTACGACTACATCCGCGCCCGTTGTCCCAAAGCCCAATAAACAATTTCCATTCTGTTGAACCTCGCAATGGCTGCTGAATAGTAATCCTTTGTGAAAGTTCTTCATCGAAACTCTTTGTGGCAAGATTCTTTTTTCGTAATTTTGCACATGGAGGGCCGCGACGTGTCGCATATGTCGAATAGACTTCTATACGTTTGTGTTCCTGCCGTAATCAATTGGGAATGATATTCGCATAGTTAACAGGGAATATTATGGGTGCATTTATTAATATAGGAAATGCGGCGTTTCAGTCGGCAAGAAACAGCGAGTATGTCGATAAGTCCGGACTCATTGCACAGGTGAACTCTACACTATTTACCAACCAGCGTTTTAGTTGCGTTTCACGTTGCCGTCGGTTTGGTAAGTCCATGGCCGCTCAGATGCTGTGTGCTTACTACGACAAATCCTGCGACTCACGGACACTTTTCGCAGACCTGGAGATAGCCTCTAATCCCTCTTTTGAACAGCATCTGAATAAGTACCCTGTCATTTACCTCGACCTGACCAGCTTTGTTTCCTTGAAGGATGATTTAGGTGATGAAATAGTGAAAAAAATAGACTCAAGGATCCTTGACGATATATCCAAGGCCTATGCAGATGTTGAGGTGGAAAAAGAAGATGGACTGATGGACTACCTTCTTCGGGTAAGTGAAGCCAAAGATCAACGTTTCATCTTTATCATCGACGAATGGGATGCCATCTGTCGTGAATACCACCCCGAAACGGATGTGATGGATCGCTATGTGAGTTGGCTTAGGCGTATGTTCAAAAGCCAAGACGCTTTGAGGGTGTTTGCAGGTGTCTATATGACTGGTATCCTGCCTATTAAGAAATACAAGACCCAGTCTGCACTCAACAATTTCCAAGAATATTCTATGGTTGAGCCTATGAATATGGCACCATACTTTGGTTTCACAAAAAATGAGGTGGAAACACTCGCTGTGAAATACAAAGCGGATTTCGATGAACTTGTGAAATGGTACGATGGTTATCAGATAGGCGATGTGAAGTCCATTTTCAATCCCAATTCTGTGATGTCTGCTTTGAAAAACCGTCGTTGTCGCAGTTTTTGGTCAACAACAGGTGCATACGACACCGTGGCGCAATATATCCAGATGAACTACGAAGGACTGAAGGACAATGTGGTGGAGATGCTTGCAAGAGGGCATTGCAAGGTCAATCCCACTAAGTTCCAGAACGATATGTCCATCATACGAAGCAAGGATGATGTCCTTACAGTTCTCATACACTTGGGTTATCTTAGTTATGACTGGAAAAAAAGCGAATGCTATATCCCCAATCACGAGGTGGCAGATGAGATGGTGAATGCTGTGGATGTGAGTAACTGGAATCATCTGATGAAGGCGATCAATGCTTCTGAACAGCTCTTGCAAGCCACTCTTGAAGGAGATGAAGATTCGGTAGCAAGGGGCATCGATGCTGCCCACGACAACAATACCAGTATTCTTTCCTACAATGACGAGAACTCTCTCGCCTGCGTGCTTTGCATTGCCTACTACTATGCCGGAAACGACTACATCATCCACCGTGAGTACGCCTCTGGCAAGGGCTTTGCCGATCTTGTCTTCATTCCACGGAAGAATGTTGATAAGCCTGCTCTTGTTGTGGAACTGAAATACGACAAGAATACAGATGCGGCCATCAGTCAGATAAAGCGCAGGCACTATCCCGACAAAATCGCTTCTTACACCGACAATCTTTTACTTGTCGCCATCAACTACGACAAAGAGTCGAAAACCCACGAATGTCGAATCGAGAAATACGAAAGAGATCGTGATTGAACTCTTTTTCTTCTCTTGTGGCTCCCATGCTGCAACTTCCCTGTAGGGACGCGACGTGTCGCGTACGCACATCCCCTTCGTCATCCCCCTGGGTACGCAGGCATCCTGCCTGCGACGCGTCCGTAAGATGCGTATCCAACTCCCCTCCCCTCCAAGGGGAAAGGCTACGGGTAGGGTAAAAACTCCCCTCCCTTTTAAGGGGAGGGGTAGGGGTGGGGTATTATCCGCAGGGGTGGGGTATTATCCTCAGGGGTGGGGTGTTATCCAGGGGTGGGGTGTTATCCAGGGGTAGGGTATTATTCGCAGGGGTGGGGTGCCATCCGCCAGCCTTGCATTGTGTTGCATCCCGACCTCCATTTTCCGCACGGCCAGAAATGCCTTTAGGCATGAGAGATTGTAGCCAGCCATACAGCTATCCTATCGGGGTTGCGTAATGGCTGGTACTCGTTAGCGTAGAGGAAAAGTCTGCCGTAGGTAGATCGACATCTATTACTCAACTATCTGCCAGTCCTCGCCAGCAGGGTACGCAGGCATCCAGCCTGCGTACCCCGCGCAGCCAATGGTCAATGAAATAAACCCAAATTGGTCATTAGAGTTTTTGTTCTCATGAATTAAAGAATTATCGAATTATTTATTGCGAACACAAATCTTATGAAGCGTAGGTTCGGCAGAGCCAATATAGTGACCGCATGGCGGTCAAGATTATCATGAATTAGAGAATCATGAAGGACAAGCCTTCATCGCTTTATCCGCATGGCGCATGCTTTAGCATGCCAATTCTTTCC
>CAMOWU010000049.1 GCA_946628545.1 uncultured Bacteroides sp.
CGATCTGTATGAGTTAAGAGTTAAGAATTAAGAGTTAAGAATTAAGAATTAAGAATTAAGAATTAAGAATTAAGAAATAAAAAAACGCTTTGGTGTTGAACCAAAGCGTTTTTTTCTATCTGATGAAGAGGAGTTCTCGGTATTTGGGGAGCGGCCACATCTCGTCGTCGATCATGAGTTCGAGTTTATCGACATGATAACGGATGGCATCGAGGAAGGGCTCGACGGTGTCGTGATAAGCAATGGCTCGCTCACGGCAATCCTCAATGCGATTGGCCACCTTGCGGGCCTCCACCATCTTATCCACATTCTCGATGATGAACGATTGGTGCTCGGAGATTTTCTCGATGATGTCGATGTTGTTGGCTGTGATCTTCGAGGCTTTCTCGTCCGAGAAGATTTCCTTCACCTTGTGCACATTGTCGATGAGCGTGCTTTGATAACGCGTGGAGACAGGAATGATGTGGTTGAGGCAAAGGTCGCCGAAAACGCGCGCCTCTATCTGCACACGCTTGATGTAAGTCTCCCACTTGATTTCGTTGCGTGCCTCAAGTTCAAATCGTGTCATCACCTTCTGGCTCTCAAACATTTTTATGCTGGATTCGTCGAGGTAGCGGTCGAAGATGAGCGGACAACTGGTTTCGCAGTCCAGTCCGCGACGTTTGGCTTCTTCCTTCCACTCTTCGGAATATCCGTTGCCATCGAAACGTATGGCCCGTGTGGCCTTGAGGTCTTCCCTCACCACCTTGAGGATGGCGCTCTCCTTGGCTTCCCCCATCTCGATGAGCACATCGACCCTCTGCTTGAAACTGGTCAGCGCTTCAGCCATGGCGGTGTTGAGCGCGATCATGGCACTGGCGCAGTTGGCCTCACTACCCACCGCACGGAACTCGAACCTGTTGCCGGTGAAGGCGAAAGGCGACGTGCGGTTGCGGTCTGTGTTGTCGATGAGCAGTTCGGGAATGGAAGGGATGTCGAGTCGCATCGCCCTTTTGCCCGCGATGCTGATATCCTCGTCGTTGGTGGAGTTCTCGATATGGTCGAGAATGGACGAGACGGTCTTTCCGAGGAAGGAGGATATGATGGCAGGCGGTGCCTCGTTGGCTCCGAGTCGGTGTGCGTTGGTGGCACTCATGATGGACGCCTTGAGCAGTCCGTTATGGTCGTAAACGGCTTTGAGCGTTTCGGTGACGAATGTGACGAATCGGAGGTTGTCGAGCGGAGTCTTGCCAGGTCCATGCAGCAAGACGCCCGTATCGGTTGAGAGCGACCAGTTGTTGTGCTTGCCCGAACCGTTGACGCCGTTGAAGGGCTTCTCGTGGAGCAGGCAGCGGAAACCGTGCTTGCGTGCGATGCGCCGCATGAGTATCATGATGAGCATGTTGTGATCGACCGCCAGATTGCATTCCTCGAAGATGGGCGCCAGTTCAAACTGGTTGGGTGCCACCTCGTTGTGGCGTGTCTTGCAGGGTATTCCCAGTTCGAGCGACTGTATCTCGAGGTCGCGCATGAAGTTTTCCACCCTGTCGGGGATAGATCCGAAGTAGTGGTCGTCCATTTGCTGGTTCTTGGCAGAGTCGTGTCCGAGCAGTGTGCGTCCGGTCATCACGAGGTCGGGTCGTGTGGCATAGAGCGCTTCATCGACGAGGAAATACTCCTGTTCCCACCCGAGGTTGGTGACCACCTTCTTCACATCGGGATAGAAATAATGGGCGACTGCCGTGGCAGCCCGATCGACCGCATAGAGGGCTTTCTTGAGCGGTGCCTTGTAGTCGAGCGCCTCACCAGTATATGAGATGAAGATGGTGGGTATCATGAGCGTGTCGTCGATGACGAAGACGGGCGAAGTGGGATCCCATGCCGAGTAGCCTCGTGCCTCAAATGTGGATCGTATGCCTCCGCTGGGGAATGAGGAAGCATCGGGTTCCTGCTGCACGAGCAGTTTGCCTGAGAACTCCTCCACCATACCTCCTTTTCCATCGTGCTCCACGAATCCGTCGTGTTTCTCGGCAGTGCCTTCTGTAAGTGGCTGGAACCAGTGCGTGTAGTGTGTGACTCCGAGTTCCATCGCCCAGGTCTTGATGCCTTCAGCCACAGCGTCGGCAATGGCGATGTCGAAAGGTGCTCCATTGTCGATGACGTCGCACATCTTGTCATAGACTTTGGAGGGTAGATACTTGAACATCTTCTTTCTGTCGAAGACATACTTGCCGAAGTATTCAGAAGGTCTTTCCTTGGGTACTTCCACTTTCACAGGCTTGCGGCTTGATGCGTCGTCAACGACCTTGAATCTTAATTTTGATGCCATAAAAATGTGTGTTTCTGAAATTTGGTGCAAAATTAGCGATTTTCCGTGGAATTGTCGTTATTTCGGTATTACGTTTTTTCGATTTAACGTTTAATCGATTATTCGTTTAATCGTTTAATCGTTCAATCGTTTAATCGTTTTAACGAGGAAAAGACCCCACCCCTGCCCCTCCCCTTGAGGGGAGGGGAGAAAAAAAGGGAGGACGAATGCCCTCCCTTTCACAAAAAATCACGCTGTTTTTCACTTCACCACGAAGGCGAACTCGCCTGTGATGTCGTTGAAATATACTGCATAGGTTCCAGCCGGAACGTAGATGTTGTCGCCATTGTTGACGCCAGTTCCGTAGAACGTGTCGGCGATGCTGACACTGGCTCCCCAGTTGGTGCCCCAGTCATGGTTGGCGCGGAACTTGAGTCCACCATCTGTCACTGTAGCGTCTGCCACATACCAGTTGTGGGGTGTCACCTGTGCGAGATCTGTGTCGTCACTCCATCCGTTGAAGTCGCCGATGAGCGAGATGGCTTCGTACTCAGTAGGCTGCTGGTTGTCGAGACGAGTCCAGACATAGGTGTTGGAAGCGAGATCGACGGTGAAGGTGTAGAACTCAGCCGATGGTGCTGAGATAGCACCGGCACCTGCATTGACGAGTTGTCCGTTGTAGGCATTGTCGCCATCGTTGGCGCATCCGTAAGCCACGTCCCAGTTGCCGAAGTCGGCTCCCTTCCAGAACTTGAGGTCCCAAGCTCCCGTCCACTTGGTGGTGTAGGAGAGCACTGTTGATGTCTGCGGATAGAAGAGGCAGGTCATGTTTTCAGGTTTGTCGCCCCATCCCTGCACACCACCAACGAGGTAGAGATAGGTGTTGTCTGGCTCCACGTTGAAGGTCATGTTGAGCATGTCGAGTGTGACGATCCATTTACCGGCACCCGAAATGACTGGAGTCTCCACACCTGTGTAGTCGCCCGGCCAGATGACATAGTTGAAGAGCGAGTTGTCGCCATTGACAGCACATCCGAGGTTGGCATCCCAGTTGACATTGCCTTCCCCGTCGAAAGCCGACATGGGATAGAACTTGTACCAGTTGTCGCCTTCGCCTGTAGTGACGGTGGCTTGGAAGGTGTGGTCGTCAATCTGTGTCATGACCGTGGGGTCGGCAGGGTTCCATCCCTGCCACTGTCCGAGCATGGCGTAGCCCTTAGGGTCGATGGCCGGTGTGGCCGTTGGCGTGTAGGTCGTGGTGGCTTCTCCAGCCATCAGTGTTGACTCACCCGTAGCGAGGACAGCACCGTAGGTGAATGAAGACTTGAGTTCGCGTGGCAGTGCGGCGCGGCTCTTGTAGTACTGCATGACGATGGGTCGCACGTCGCTGTTATAGACGCATACCGTGTTCTCGTCCATGAAAGCAGGCACGTCGTACTCACCAAAGAGTTTGAATGATTTCAAGGTGAATGCCTTGGCGTTGGTGTAGTCGGCATAGATGGTTGCGATGCGTATGGTGTCTGTTCCATCGCCTTCCACGAAAGCCTCTCCGGGTGTGATGTTGTTGGTGATGACCGCCAGTGTGTCCTCAGGAGCATTGGTCTGAGGGTTGGCCCAATCCTCGTAGTCGTCGGAACAACCCACTGTGACAAAGGCAGCCGAGAGCATCATCGAATAAAGAAATATCTTTTTCATATCTTATTTCGTTTTATTAAAGGTTTGAATCGAGGGGGGCGTCCTTGAGTGGAGCGCCCTCCCCTCGCCTATAGTTTATTCCACTCGGCCTGTACCGGCAGTGAAGTTGATGTAAGCCTTCTGACCAGGACTCACCTGATAAGAATAATCGGCACCTACGTTCTCAGCCCAGTTGGCAGGTATATCGACGTTGCGGTAGAAAAGTGTTCCATCCGACTTGATGGTGAACTCAGTCTTCCACCAGTCGATGCCGCAGTCGATGAACATACGGAGTTCGCCTGAACCAGCGAAAGCAGGTGAAGTCCACTCTCCCTCGTTGTCGGGAGCGGTGAAAGCCCATGCATCCTGGAGCGACCATTCGCCACCGGCAGCAGCACCAATGACATAGACCTTGGCTGGGTTAACATTGACGGTGTATTGCACAGCACCGTTGCTGATCTTGGCGTTGACCACGAAGTTGTACCATCCAGCGTTGGCCACCTTGATGTTGGCTGCGTCGTTGGACTCATCGACACTGGAGATGCCAGCGTTGGCGTTGTCGTTGATGGTGAGTTGTCCGTAGCCCTTGTCGTTGCCTTTCCATCCTGCGTCGGGGTTGATCTTGAACTCAGCACCGGCAGGCATATAAACCACGCCGTAGTAGAATCCGTCCTGACTGAATGCCGGTGCCAGTGGCACGAAGTTGGCCCATCCGTCGGATGCGGGGAAACTACCCACGATATGCATCTTGGCGGGCAGTGAGATCTCCACTACCGGCACGTAAGCCAGCACATGAGGCAGTGTGATGGTGTTGGACTTGGCGAATCCAAGTGTATCCTGCCCATTGACATGTGCAGTGAGGTACATATAGACTGGAATCGGACTGGAGAGGTCGGCGTCACCAGCCTGAGCGAGGATCAGTTCGTTGAGTTCGGATGCCGGCACATTGATCACAGCCGAAGTGGAAGTGGTGGAAAGCGCCTCCATCTTGTCCTCACTGATACCGGCATAGACGGTATAGACAGTGGAAAGCGGGAAGCCACCATAGTCGGGTTGTGAGGTGGTCAGCACGATGTTGTCGGCTGTCTCGAGGTCATAGACATTGTTGATGGCGAATCCTGGCATGTTGAGCACAAAAGTATCGGAACCTTGACGGAAGGTCGGGTTGTTGTCGCGGTCCTCGTCGCATGAGGTGAGTCCCACCCCAACGGCGGCAAGCATCAGCAGAGAATAAAATATCTTTTTCATAATGAATTGCTTTAGTTAGGATTAATAACCAGTGTTCTGATGCATGTTGGCATTAGCGTTGAGTTCGTTGGCAGGCACAGGATAGAGGTTGTAGATGCTGCTCACGCCATTTCCGGCGAAAGTGCCACCCTTCCAGTCCCAGAGGTAACTGCCCGATGTGAAGAGTCCGAAACGGATGAGGTCGCTGCGGCGACGTCCCTCGAAGTAGAACTCACGGCACCACTCGTCGATGAGGTCGCGTTCGGAGATGGACTCAAATCGTGTGGCGTGTGCGCGGTCGCGCAGGGCGTTGATGGCGTCGAGTGTGGTCTTGTTGTCGCCTCCGTTGCGATAGTTGGCCTCAGCGAGTGTGAGGTAGGCCTCAGCCACGCGGAAGAAAGGCACGTCGGCATCAGCGAAAGCCACGTCGGAAGGTGTGCCACCGTTGCAGTACTCGTTGGTCCACTTCATGATGCCCAGACCCGACGAGAATGTGGTCTTTTCCTCAGTGGAGACCCATCTGCGGTCCTTGCCACCCTCGTTCTGACCGGAGAAGAAGATGGCGCGGTCGTCGCCGGCCTCCTGAGTGAGCCTATCCACATCGTTGGTGTAAATCACCTTGGTGGTGTCGGGGAAGAACTTCTCCACGAGAGCGATGCGTGCGCGGTTGCAGGTCCATTGTGATTTGGCCAGTCCATGGGTAGGTGTGCCATTGCCCAAAGTGGAAGCGATGGTGTAGTTCGATCCACCATAAGAGCGTGAAGTGGCACCGTCGCATCGGATGGGGAAGATGATTTCCTTGCGTGCCTCGTCGTTCTCACCGTTGTCGCCCATGAAGAGCTGCTGGTAGGCAGAGTAGCCGTTCTTGGCATTCAGGCAGAGACTGTATCCGCTGCTGATGACCTTCTGGGCATAGTCGGCAGCCTCAGCCCAATGCGCTGTGCCGGTATAAACCTGTGCGTTGAGGTAGATGCGGGCAAGGAGCAGGTTGGCAGCCACCTTGTCGGCGCGTCCGTAGTTCTCGTCGCTGTTGGCGTTGTCGAGCAACACTTCCTTCGACTCGGGATCCTCGCCATTGATGGCCTTGAGTTCACCGACAATGTAGTTGAAGAGGTCGGTTCTCAGAAGTTCCGTCGGTAGTTCATCGTTGAAATGCTCTTTGAAAGGCGCCCGTCCATAGAGATCCATGAAGTAATAATAGAAGAGTGCCCGCATGAAACGCACCTCAGCTCTGTACTGCAAGGTCTGCGCATCGTTGTCGCCTTCTGTCTCGTCGAGGTAGAAGTTGCAGAGTGTGATGTTGTACATGATGCGGTAGTAAGTCAGTTCGTTGTATCCGTGAGAGGAGTTCCAACTCAGGTTGGTGAGCTCGGGAATACCGGCATCGCCCTGCCAAGTCCAGATGCACTCGTCGGAGCAGAGTTCGTTGGCCTCGAAGATACGGCGGTAGAAAGAGGAGTTACCTTCGTCGAACTGCTGCATATCAGCATTTCCTGATCCGCCAATTTGTCCGGTGAGGGTGAGGCTGCTGTAGATTTTGGTCAATAGTCCAGCCTTGTCGAGTGTGGTGTTGGTCTGCTCATCAATCACACTTTGGTCAAGTTCATCAGAGCAGGAAGTCATTCCCCCAGCCATCAGAACAGCACCAAAAGCCATCGGTGCTATGTATTTGAAAAATCTATTGTTCATAATCGTCATGATGTGATAAAATATGATATTTTTAGAAATTCAGGCTAAGACCAATCTGGTAAGTAGTAGGTCTTGGGAAGATGTTTCCATCGACACCAGTGCCATGCGTGCGTTCAGGATCCATTCCGTCGTATTTGGTGATGACAAATGGGTTCTGCACAAGGGCATAGACACGACCATTGACACCATTGTAGTTAGCACCGGCGAAGAGGTTCTTGAAAGAGTAGCCAAGTGTGATGTTGTCGCAGCGGAGGAATGATGCGTTGCGGATGAAGTAGTCACTCATGTAATAGTCGGTCTTACCCTGGAATCCGAGACGTATGGCCTCTTTGGTGGTGTTGCTGTAAGCATTGTTGGAATAAATGCCCGACCAAGAGACATTGGCATGACCAGAAAGGAAGTCGTAGTAGAGATAGTTGCCAAGGCTTGCTCTCCAAGTGAAACTCAAGTCGAAATTCTTATAGATGAATTTGTTGGTGAGTCCCATGGTGACGTTGGCATCCGGTTTCTTATAGATATACTTGTCATCGGCATTGATGATACCATCAGCGTTGCGGTCCACAAAGACACCCTCCATGGGTTTTCCTGCTTCGTCATAGACCTGCTGATAGACATAGAAACTGTTGGCTGCATATCCCACCTTGTTAGCCTGTACCTTGTTGCTCAGACCTGCAGCAATGTCGCCACCAGTAAGGAAGAAATCAGTTCCCGTGTAAAGTTCAGTGATCTTGTTGCTGTTATAGCCTACATTGTAGCTGACTGTCCAAGAGAAATCCTTCGTTGTGACTGGGTGTGCGTTGATGTTGAACTCAAGACCCTTGTTACGGAGCGATCCGACGTTCATGATCATCGTGTTTCCGAAATTGGTACCAGAAGCCACGTTGACTTCGCTGATCAGGTCTTTGGTCTTTCGGTAGTACCATTCAAACGAACCGTCGATTCTCCCATTGAAGAGGCTCCAGTCAAGTCCGATATTCCAAGTGGTAGTCTTCTCCCATTCAAGATCTCTGTTGAATACTTCCGGACGCAGCGTATAGTAGATCTTATCGCCAATAGCATACTGTGCGTATTGGTCGGACACGATATAGCGTGGCAGGTAATAGAAGTTATATTCTTTGTCTTGGTAGATAATGGTTTGCTGGCCTGTAATACCCCATCCAGCACGGAGTTTGAGTTCATCGATTGCCTCGACGTCCTTGAGGAATTTCTCCTCATTGATTTTCCATGCGAGTGCAAGCGATGGGAACGTTCCCCACTTATGTCCGGGTGCCAGACTTGATGATCCGTCGAAACGCATGGTGAAAGTGAGCAGGTATCTATCAAGCAAAGAGTAGTTGAAACGTCCGAAATAAGATAGCAGTGAATTACGTGGCTCGGTATGCGCCTGCTCAGACCTCAATTTGGGAGAATAGGCTATTGGTGTGTCTATGCGCTGTCCATTCTCGTTGTACCAATCATTTCCCTGACCGTAGTTATAAGTCTTACGCTTGAAGTGCTGCTGCTCAGCACCAATCATAACGTCGAGGTGATGGATGTCTGCGAAATCTTTCACGTAATTGGCGTAGATGTTACCAAGGATATTGTACTTGTATGACTGGCTTACGCCATCCCATCCAAAGTAGTTGTTGCTAAAGGAATAAGGTGAGATGGTTGTGAGCTGACGTCCTTCAGAATAGTCAGCAGCCACGTTGGCATGGATATGGAGATCCTCAAAACCATGAATCTTGTAGTCGAATTCGATGTTGCCAATCAACACGTCGGAATTTGCCCTGTCGTTTTTTTGATTGAGCAATGCCACAGGGTTCTGCGGTGTGTTGGTGTTTGTGGTGTGGGTCCATTCTGGGTTGTTGTAATTACCAGGTTGAATAGTCTGCCAATAACCACCCGTCTCAGGATAAGTATCGTCATAGATGGGTTGTGTGGGGTCGATATTGAGTGCATTGCCTATGGCTCCACCACCGTCAGGGAAACGGTTCTTGGCGTGCATGTACTTGGCATTGAAGTTCACAGTCAGATGCTCATCAAAGAATGTGGGGTTGAGAGCAGCACTCGCTGTGAAGCGGTCAAACTTGGAAGTCTTGATGATACCTTGGTTGCTGGTGAATCCGACGCTGACACGGTAAGGCAGGTTTTTCACCGCTCCTGTGATGCCAATCTGATGGTCGTGGCTGACGGATGTGCGCAGCACTTCATCGAGCCAGTCGGTGTTGGCAGTGCCGAGTCCTGTGCCAGCCTGACCGAGTGTGTTGGTGACATAATCGCGGAACTCGTCGCCTGAAAGCACATCGAAGGTCTTGCGGGCATGTCCGAGACTCATGTTGCCATTGTAGTTGACTTTTACCTTCTGTCCTACCCTGCCCTTCTTGGTAGTGATGATGATCACACCGTTGCTGGCGCGGCTACCGTAGATGGCAGTGGCGGAAGCATCCTTGAGTACGGTCAAGGTCTCGATATCAGCGGGATTGACCATCGAAAGCGGATTGCTCAGACCCTGAACACCACTGTTATCCATAGGCAGTCCGTCGATGACGATAAGCGGATTGTTAGAAGAAGAGAGTGATGAACCACCACGGATGCGTATGCTGGCTCCTCCACCAGGTGTACCGTCGTTGCTGATGACGCTGACACCAGCGATCTTACCCACGAGCATGTCCTGGGCATTTGTAGTGATACCCTTCGACATCTCATCGGGACGTATGGCGGTGACTGCACCTGTGGCATCGCTCTTCTTCACCGTACCGTAACCGATGACCATGACATCGTTGAGCATCTTAGTGTCCTCCACCATTGTCACGTTCATGACAGCGGCAGCGGGAATGACTTGGGTGGTATAACCCACAAAAGAAAAAGTGATAGGCGTACCAGGTGCCGCCACTTTCAGTGTGAAGTCACCATTCATGTCGGTAATGACACCCGACGACGGGTCGTTCTTGTCGAAGACATTGACTCCGGCCAGTTCGCCCATAGCGTCCTTCACATGACCTTTGACAGTGAACACATGCTGTGCGAAAGCAGTGACTGCCAAGAACAGCCCTAACGTGAGGGCCAGAACCCTTTGACGGGTCTGTGAATTAAAATCTTTCATTAGGCACTTGTGTTGATTAATTTGTTAGTTATGTAATTATATGCGTAAAAAAATAATTTTCAGCATCTTAAATCGATTTCCCAAGTATTCAACAGGCACAAATGTATCATTTTCGATGTAAAATTAAATTGTTTATCGTTGAATGAGCGTTTTTTATCTAAAATTTGTTTATTTTTGCAGTGCAAACGTTTGTGATTGCGAATCATGTAGAAAAAGGCGATTCAAATTAGAGAAAAGACACAAAACGTTAACTTTGCATCGAAGAAACACATTATGCCAAGCCAACAGATCACCATCAAGGATATAGCCCGTGCGCTCGACATCTCAATCAGCACGGTGAGCCGCGCGCTGAAGAACAACTGGGACATCAGCGCGGCGACCCGTGAGCGTGTTCAGGCCTACGCGCGCGAACATCATTATATTCCCAACGCCATGGCGAGCAGCCTGCGACGCAGCCACACCCAGCCCAACTTCACCATCGGGGTGATTGTGCCGCAGTTCGTCCATTATTACTTCTCGTGCATCCTGACGGGCATAGAGGAGGAGGCGCAGAAGCACGGCTACATGCTGATGGTGGCAGCGAGCGACGAGAAGTACGAGAAGGAGAAGGAAATCGTGCGCCGATTCAATGAGGCGCGTATCTGCGGACTGATAGTGAGCCAAGCGAAGGACACGAAGAACTACGACCACTTCCAGAACATGATCAACAATGGCATACCGATTGTGTTCTACGACCGCATCTGCACAGGCATCGTGACCAACCGCATCGTGGTGGACGACTATGAAGGGGCCTTCCGGGCCGTGGATTACCTCATCCGCACGGGGTGTCGCCGCATTGCCTTTTACAGTGCCGACAAACGGCTGGAGATCAGCAAGAACCGTATGAACGGCTACCGCGATGCCCTGCTGACCCACAAACTGCCCGTCGATGACGAGTTGATCCGCTACTGCGACAACTATGAGCAGTCGATGGACCTCACGCCCTACATGCTGATGATGCAGGACCGCCCCGACGCCTTCTTCGCCATCAACGACGAGACGGCCATGGGCATTCTCCACACTTGCAAACGCTATGGCTACCGCATTCCCGAGGACATCTCCATCTGCGGCTTCACCAACAGCAACATCGCCATGGCTTGCGACCCGCAACTGACGACGGTGGAACAGCGCGGCTACGACTTGGGTGTGGCGGCAGCAAGAACGCTCATCGAAAAGATCGAGCACGAGGAGACAGAAATCAAGAACAGCGTGGTGAAGACCCGTCTGGTGGTGCGAGGCACCACCCGCCCTCTGCCTGAAACCACCCTGAGATAAATGAAGAGTTAAGAGTTAAGAATTAAGAATTAAGAATTAAGAAAATATGAAAAAACTTCCCGACTTATCATTTTGGAAACTGTGGAACATCTCCTTCGGTTTCTTCGGGGTGCAGATTGCTTACGCGCTGCAGTCGGCCAACATCAGCCGCATCTTCGCCACCCTTGGCGCAGACCCCCACAACCTGAGTTACTTCTGGATCCTGCCTCCTCTGATGGGCATCATCGTACAACCCATCATCGGTGCGCTGAGCGACAAGACCTGGACACGTTTCGGCCGTCGCATCCCCTACCTGTTCGTGGGTGCTGCCGTGGCGGTGCTTGTGATGTGCATGCTGCCCAATGCCGGCAGTTTTGGTCTGACGGTCGCTGGCGCCATGGTCTTCGGCTTGATCTCTCTGATGTTTCTCGACACGAGCATCAACGTGGCCATGCAGCCCTTCAAGATGATGGTGGGCGACATGGTGAACGAGAAACAGAAGACGACCGCCTACTCCATCCAGTCGTTCCTCTGCAACGCCGGTTCATTGGTGGGCTACCTCTTCCCTATCTTCTTCACTTGGCTGGGCATCAGGAATGAAGCGGAGAAAGGTGTGGTGCCCGACAGTGTGATCTACTCATTCTACATCGGTGCCGCCATCCTCATCGGCTGTGTCATCTACACAGTGTCGAAGGTGAAGGAGATGCCGCCTGAGGTCTATAACGAATATCATGCCCTGAAAGACGAAGTGAAAGAGGAGGCTGGCAGCAGCAACATGCTGAAACTGCTTGCCAACGCACCGAAAGCGTTCTGGACCATCGGTCTGGTGCAGTTCTTCTGCTGGGCGGCTTTCATGTATATGTGGACCTACACCAACGGTGCTATTGCTTCGAGTTGCTGGGGCACGACCGACGTGAAGTCAGCAGCTTATCAGGATGCCGGCAACTGGGTGGGCGTGTTGTTTGCCGTTCAGGCCATCGGCAGTGTGGTTTGGGCCGCCGTGATTCCTTGGCTGAGCAAACAGACGAGCCGCCGTTTTGCCTACTCTCTGAGTTTGGTGCTGGGTGGCATCGGTTTCATCAGCGTGATGTTCTTCGCCGACAAATACCTGCTCTTCATCTCCTACTTCCTCATTGGTTTCGCCTGGGCTGCCATGCTGGCTATGCCTTTCACCCTGCTGACCAACGCCTTGGAGGGTTACGGTCACATGGGCTCGTACCTTGGTCTGTTCAACGGTACCATCTGCGTGCCTCAGATTGTGGCTGCATTAGTGGGCGGCCTGCTGCTGTCGATGGTGGGTGGCAGCCAGGTGATGATGCTGGTGCTGGCAGGTGTGCTGCTGATCATCGGTGCGGCGTGCGTGTATGTGATCAAGGAGAAGTGATTCATTGACCATTGACCATTATTCATTGAACATTGATCATTGACCATTGACCATTGAACATTGAACATTGAACATTAGAGGCTATAGGCCTTGGCTTTAGTTTATAAATGATTCATCCGTGGCGGTCGCCACGGATGTTTTTTTAGTTGCCTAAGGAGATAAGGAGGAAAGGAGGTGGTCGCTCGGCGACCACAGCTGGCATGTTGTCAATCCGAATGGCGTCATGCCGCAAACCCTAAAGTCTAATGCCAATGGTTAATAGCCAATAGCTAATGGTCAATGGCTAATGGTCAATGGTCAATGGCTAATGGTCAATGGCTAATGGTCAATGGTCAATGGCTAATGGTCAATGGTCAATGGCCAACCTGATCTTCTCGATGAGGGGAATGATGACTTTCTTGAGGACCTTGTCGTTGAGGCGGTGCTCGCCATCGAAACGCTCTGCATTGGGATAGTGCTTGTGGAAGGTTTCGTAGCAGTTGACGGTGTCGTCGTGGATGCCGAAAAGTCCGTAGGTGTTCTCCTTGTCGAAGTCGGTGATGCCTTTGAACTGCTGACGCTCCATCTGATTGAAGTGCTGGATGGTCTCGCGCGTGATGCGGAAGGTCTTCTGGTTGTCCTTGCGGCCATTGAAGAAGGTGTGCTCACCCGTCTTGAGCACCTTCGACATGGTGGACATGTTGAAGGCGGGGTTGACACAGATCTTGCGGAAGCCGAACATCTGCTGGGCATACATACCACCCATGCTGGTGCCGATGACGAGGTCGGGCTGCTCGCTGGCACACAACTCACGCAGGAAAGGAAGCGCCTCCAGAGGATCCACTGGGATGTCGGGGGCTATAATCGTATCGTCGGGCAGGAGCAGACGCAGGTTCTGCACCGTGCCACTGGCTCCACTGGAACCGAAGCCATGGAAATAGATGATTTTCATTTTAGTGATTGAACATTGAACATTGAACATTGACCATTGAACATTGAACATTGAACATTGACCATTGAACATTGAACATTGAACATTGATCATTGACCATTGAACATTGAACATTGGCTTCGCCGAAAATGCTCACGCTCGGCATAGTTCAAGCAGGCTTGGCTCTGCACTCGCTTAATCGCATTTTTGACCATTGATCATTGATCATTGACGATTGGTCATTGAACATTGATTTTTGAACTATTTTTCTTAACTCTTAATTCTTAACTCTTAACTTAAAAAAGGTGCGTCCATTGGATGAACGCACCTTTTGATATAGATTAACCGAAGTTGTCGAAACGAATCATGTCGTCCTCCACGCCGAGGCTGTGGAGCAGGTCGAGTACGGTCTTGGCCATCATTGGAGGTCCGCAGAGGTAGTATTCCACATCCTCGGGTGCCTCGTGAGCCTTGAGGTAGGTGTCGCCCATCACGTTGGCGATGAATCCCGGTGTGTATTTCACTCCGAGTCCGTCGGCCTTGGGGTCGGGACGGTCGAGAGCGAGGTGGAAGTGGAAGTTGGGGTACTCCTTCTCCAGCTCGAGGAAGTCTTCCATGAAGAACACCTCGTCGATGCCACGCGCACCGTAGAAGTAGTGCATCTCGCGGTCGCGTGTGTGGAGTGTCTTGAGCATGTGCATGATCTGCGCGCGGAGCGGAGCCATACCGGCACCACCACCAACCCAGATCATCTCGCGCTTGCTGTCGAAGACGGGATGGAAGTCACCATAAGGACCACTCATCTTCACCTTGTCTCCAGGTTTGAGGCTGAAGATATAGGTGGATGAGATACCTGGAGGCACTGGCATGAATCCCACCTGCGGTTTGGGCAGGAATGGAGGAGTGGCGATACGCACGGTCAGAGTGATGATGTCGCCCTCGTCGGGATAGTTGGCCATAGAGTAAGCACGCACGGTAGGAGTGGTGTTCTTGCACTTGAGCGAGAAGATATTGAACTTCTCCCATGTGGGAACATAGAGGTCGCCGATGAGCGACTTGTCAATGTCCTTGTCGTAGTCGATGTCGTACTCTGGAATAGTGATCTGAGCGTAAGAACCAGGGATGAAGTCCATGTGCTCTCCTGGAGGCAGCGCCACCTTGAACTCCTTGATGAAGCTGGCGACGTTCTTGTTGGAGATGACCTCGCACTCCCATTCCTTGACACCCATCACAGACTCAGGCACCTTGATGGCCAGGTCGCCCTTGACCTTGGTCTGGCAACCCAGACGATAGTGGTCCTTGATCTGCTTGCGAGTGAAGTGGCCTTTCTCAGAGTCGAGGATCTCGCCTCCACCCTCTACGACCTGGCACTTGCACTGTCCGCAAGAACCCTTGCCACCACAAGCCGATGGGAGGTAGATGCCCTGCTCGGCGAGTGTGCTGAGCAGACTGCTTCCCTGGCCTACGGTAAGTGTCTTGTCACCGTTGATTTTAATGCTGACCTCGCCACTTGGCACGAGGTATTTCTTTGCTACGAGCAGCACGACCACCAAAAGAAGGATGATCACCAAGAATACTGCTATACTAGCACCTATAAAACTCATATCCATAATGTTGATCCTTTCTTTTTAGATGTTCAAACCCGAGAAACACATGAAAGCCATGGCCATCAGGCCCACTGTGATGAAGGTGATGCCCAGACCCTGCAGAGGCTTAGGCACATCGGAGTAGGCCATCTTCTCGCGGATAGCGGCGAGGCAGACAATAGCCAGTGTCCAACCAATACCTGAACCGATTGCATAGGCAATGGCGTCGCCCACACCGCCGATAGCCTGAGTGCTAGTGGCGGGGTCGAGCAGGATGCGCTGCTGCATGAAGAGGCTGGCACCCATGATGGCGCAGTTCACAGCGATCAGCGGCAGGAAGATACCGAGTGCTGCGTAGAGCGATGGCGAGTACTTCTCGACCACCATCTCCACGAGCTGCACCATAGCCGCGATGACAGCGATGAAGAGGATGAAGCTGAGGAAGGTGAGGTCGAGTCCGTTGTCGAAAGCGAACTTCTCCAGCACCTGGGTCTGAAGCAGGTAGTCAACGGGAACGGTGATGAACAGCACGAAAGTCACGGCACATCCCAGTCCCAGAGCCGTCTTCACGGTCTTGGATACAGCGAGATACGAACACATACCCAAGAAGAAGGCGAAAATCATGTTGTCCACGAAAATGGAGCGGACCATCAAACTAAAGAAATGTTCCATAATTTTAAGCTTGTCTTTTTAAGTGATGTGTTATTTTTTCTCTTCCTTATTGATAGAACGGTGTACCCAGATGACACAACCCAGCAGGATGAGCGCCATGGCTGGCATGGTCATCATACCGTTGTTCATGTAGTAGCCTCCGTTCTCAGTGTAGAAGCTCTGCGGAATGATCTGGAATCCGAAGATGGTGCCGAAGCCGAGCAGCTCGCGCACGAAACCTACGATGACGAGCACGATGGCGTAGCCCAGTCCGTTGCCCACTCCGTCGAGGAACGACTCCCAAGGACCATTGCTCATGGCGAAGGCCTCGAGACGACCCATCAGGATACAGTTGGTGATGATCAGACCCACATAGACAGAGAGCTGCACGCTGACGTCATAGACATAGGCCTTGAGGATATTGCTCACGATGGTCACCAGCGCAGCCACCACCACCAACTGGATGATGATACGGATGCGCATAGGGATGGTCTTGCGGATGAGCGAGATGATGACGTTGGAGAAAGCGGTGATGACAGTCACCGACAGACCCATGACGACAGCAGGCTTGAGCTGCGATGTCACGGCAAGTGCGGAGCAGATACCGAGGATCTGCACGGTTACAGGGTTGTCGAGATTAAGCGGACGCATGAATACTTCGCCATTCTCTTTAGAAAACAATTTTCCCATATTCTTTGTCCTCCTTATTTTTTGATTTTTTCAAATATGTCGATATAGTCCTGCAGGCACTTCTGGATCATGTCGTTGACACCATTGGAAGTGAGGGTGGCACCCGTCACGGCATCTACGAAGTTGTCGGGGCCTACACCATCGACAGTCTTGCCTTTCTTCAGCACACTGAGGATGACCTTAGTCTTGTCCTCGCCGAAGATCTTCTTGTTGTTGAAACTGGTCTGGAACCACTCCTCAGTGATGCGGGCGCCAAGTCCGGCAGTCTCGCTCTCATGGGTGAAGTAGGTGCCATAGACAGTCTCGCAGTCGGCCTTGAGAGCCACGTAGCCAGAGATGCCTCCCCAGAGTCCGGCGCCCTTGACAGGAACGACGTAGATGGTCTCGCCATCTTTCTCGCAGATGTAGAGAGGACGGTTGGCAGCAGTGATGTCCTTGTTGGCCACCTTGAAAGCCTCCTGGTCCTTCTGGCCTTTCTCGCCTTCCTTGTCGCCAGCCTGGGCTACTTCGGCCTTCTCATTGTAGATGGGGTCGAGCTTCACCAGTTCGGCATACTTGGTCTCCACGTCCGACTTGGCCATGCCGCGCTCGTTGAGGGAGGCCAGGATCTGCTGTTTCTTATCCACAGCCACGTTGATGTCCTGTGTGGGTTTGAGAGCAGTAGCCACAAACGCCAGCAGGAATGCCACGATAACAACGATTACCGAAGCATAAACGATAGTATATGTGTTACTATTAGTATTCATTTTTCTTTCAGTTTTCAGTTGTTACCTTGATTATTTAGCGGCTCTCTTGAGTCGTTTGTTGATGTTGCTCTGCACCACGCAGTAGTCGATGAGGGGTGCGAAAGCGTTCATGAGAAGGATGGCAAGCATCATGCCCTCGGGATAACCTGGGTTCATCACACGGATGGTGATGGCCATGGCACCGATGAGCAGTCCATACACCCACTTGCCACATTCGGTGCGGGCTGAGGTCACAGGGTCGGTAGCCATGAAGACTGCACCGAAGCAGAAACCACCGAGTGTCAGGTGCTCATACCAAGGAATCTGAGCCACGGCATTGTTGCCAGCGGCGTTGAAGAGCATAGCCACGAGAGCGCCTCCGAGGAAGACTGAGAACATGGTCTTCCAGCTTGCCACACCGCTCCAAAGGAGGATGATGGCACCGATGGCGATGGCGATGACGCTGGTCTCACCGATACATCCAGGGATCAGACCTGTGATGGAATCCATGAAAGAAGCGCTGATGGGAGTGTTGGCGGCAGCCTCACCCAGTGGAGTGGCAGCTGTGACAGCATCCACGCTGATGACACCGTTGATGCAGTCGAGGTACTCACCGTTGACCCACACCTTGTCTCCACTCATCATCGAAGGATAGGAGAAGAAGAGGAAAGCACGGGTGACGAGCGCCACGTTGAAGATGTTCATACCTGTGCCACCGAAGATCTCCTTGGCGAAGATCACAGCGAAAGCAGTGGCGATGGCGAGGATCCACAGCGGGCAGTTGATGGGGACGATGAGGGGGATGATCATACCCGACACCAGGAATCCTTCCTGGATTTCCTCATGCTTCCACTGAGCCACAGTGAACTCGATGCCCAGACCGACAGCGTAGGAAACGATGATCTTGGGGAGCACGGCGATGAGTCCGTAGCCGAACATCGCCCAGAAACCAGCCTCTTCATGGATGGCGAGGTAGTGCTGGTAGCCCACGTTGTACATACCGAAGAGCAGTGCGGGAATCAGCGCGATGACCACAAACGACATGATGCGCTTGGAGTCGATGGCGTCGTGCACGCTCACACCCGACTTCGAAGTGGTGTTGGGCACGAGCATGAACGTCTCCATACCCTCAAAGAAAGAGCGGAAGGCGTGCAGCTTGCCTTCGGGTTCGAAGTTGGGCCTTATCTTATCGAAATATTTCTTGATTGCACTCATTGTTGTTACAGTTTTTTTAGCGTGCTTGAATTATTCATTTTCCTTGCGGAGCATGTCGAGACCTTCCCGCACGATGCGCTGCAGTTCGAGTTTAGAAGAGTCGATGAACTCAGCCACGGCGAAGTCCTCGGGTGACACCTCGTAGATGCCGAGAGCCTCCATGCGGTCGATGTCGCCGGCTATGATGGCCTTGATGAGATACTCACCGTAGATGTCCATGGGCAGCACCTTGTCGTACTCGCCTGACATGATGATGTGGCGCTCGCCTCCCTTGATGCGTGCATCGAGGTTGTAGGCCTTCTTGGGCTGGAGCCATGAGAGGTAAGAACGGCTGGTGGAGAAGTCGTTGACTCTCGGCATGATCCATCCGAAAGCCTCATCCACATCGTCGCCCTCGGGAATGACGGTGACCTCGGTGGTGTGGGCGCGCAGGAAGTCGCTGTCTGCGACCTTGATGCCCACGAATGGGTTACCGTCGATGATGCGCTGGTGGTGGTCGGCTTTCTTCAGTTCACCGGCGAGGATGTCGCCAATCTTCTGGCCTACCTTGACACGAGCGTAAGCGGGGTCATTGACCTCGCTGCCTGCAATGGCGATGACACGTGTGAAATCCACCTGTCCCTTGTTGAAGAGGCGTCCGATGAAGATGACCTCCTCAGGTCCGATGGTCCACACCACCTCACCCTTGTTGACGGGTGCGAGATGGTTGATCTGCACACCAACGTTGCCAGCGGGGCATGGTCCGTCGAAGACGGTGACCTCGGCGTTCTTGGCACCAGCCACAGCCTGGTCGCTGCCGGGCTTCACACCCAGATAGACCTTGGCCAGACGTGAGAGAGCGTCGATACCGGTCTGGAAGTCGGCTTCCTGACCCTTGACCACAAAGTCGAAATCGGCAGCCAGCGGCATGTCGCTGAAAGCCGACACGAAGATAGCCTTGGGGTTGTCATCCGTATTGGCGCACACGTCGTAGGGACGCTGACGGAAGAAACCAAACATACCACCCTCAAGCAGCACTTTCTTCACCTCCTCCGCACTCATCTTGGCAGGATCCTTCTTGCCGAAGTCCTTGCAGACCTGCTTGGCGTCAGCGGCTACTTGAACACTTAAAACTTTACGGCGCTCTCCTCTCTCCACTGCGACAACCTTACCGCTGACCGGAGAGACGAAGTTCACCTCGGGATGAGCCTTGTTGACAAAAAGCGCATCCCCAGCCTTGACCTCATCACCTTCGCGCACCACCACCTTGGGTTTCATGCCGTAGAAACCATCGGGAACGAGACCATAGATCTCAGAGGGTTTCACGTCAACGAACTTCTTGGCGGCTTTGCCCTGAAGGTTGATGTCGAGGCCTTTGCGTAACTTGATTACATTAGCCATATTATGATAAATTGGTATATATATATACTTTAAAAACTTGGTATATCCTCACATTGTTGGCATAGCAGGTACGTTGGAAAAACCGTTGTACCCAAAGGATTTTGCAAAGGTACTAAAAACTGACGACACATTTTGAACGGAAAGTGATAAATTTCGGCATAAACGTGAAAATTTTATGTTTTTTGTTAAAAAGACATTAAAGAGGAATATAAAAAAGTGGGGTAAAACCATCGCAAACAGGCTGCTAAAAATGACAAATTCATACCAATTAAGAAAAAAAAATAAAGATTTCAGTATAATTTGCAAAAAAACATTACATTTGCACATTGGATTTTTCCGTCGAATTCACGTTAACTAACGCAACTAACTAAACTACAAACAATATGAAAACAAGTACTGACTTTCATAGCTTCCTGGCACGGACTGCCACGACGCTGCTCGTGATGATGCTCACGATGAACGTGCAGACAGCAAGAGCCGACGAATGGCCCGAGTATATCAGCGAAGTGAAGCTCATCGGAGGCTCAAAAACAGAGACCAACACACTCAAGGCCCAGTACGAGGGCCAAGGTTGGACGGTCGTCGATTACGACCTCAACAAAGGTTGCGGTTCAAACAGCGATTTCATCTTCCTGATTTACAAGAAGGCGAGCCGCAACAGCACCAACCAGGGTTATATCACCGACTTCTATGTCACCTATCACAGCAATGCCTCTGAAGTCACAAACCTTTCCTCGACCGTCAATCACAACTACAAAGAATATACGCTCTGTCCCTACGAGGGCGGCGACAATTTCGTGTCGAAGAAAGGCGACCTGAACAGCAATGCCGGCGGCAAATACATCCACCTGTACTACACCAAGAAGAACTTCGACGACAAGCGGGCGGTCACCGACATCACCTTCGACGCCAGCAGCGACTACGCCCTCGAGTGGAATGATGTTGGTGGCAACGACGACGGCAGACCCGCCGACCTGAACAAAGGCTGTGGAAGCAATTCGCCCTACATCTACATGCACCTCACCACCGCCACCAAGACCAACCGACCCACCGCCGACCCCGTGATGCAGAACCTTGTCTATAACGGTGCGGCCCAGCAGTTGGTCAAGACCCCCGCGACCATCGCCGTCGGCACGATGTACTACAGCCTTAGCGCCACGGGCAGTTTCACCACGACACCCTCCAGTCTGACCGCCAAGAACGCCGGCAATTACACCGTCTATTACTATGCCGGTGCTGACGGTGTATATGGCGACCAGTCCGCCACCCACTCTCAGACCGCCACCATCGCCAAGTCGCCC
This sequence comes from uncultured Bacteroides sp., assembly GCA_946628545.1. Lineage (GTDB taxonomy): Bacteria > Bacteroidota > Bacteroidia > Bacteroidales > Bacteroidaceae > RUG11857. The sequence goes on from CAMOWU010000049.1 coordinate 21,098, forward strand.
AACGACCAGGTCACAGTGGTCGTCGAACCCTGCTACGGCAGCGACAAGACGATTTCACCTTCCTGCGCTGGCAACAACCTCAGCAGCGGCACCATCACCTACCAGTACGCCACTGCCGAGAACGGTACCTACACCTCCACCGTACCGACCTCTCCCGGCACCTACTGGGTGAGAGCCTCAATCGCCGGCGACAACAACTGCGACGCTTTCACCACCGCGTCCAAGGCGTTCATGAAGGTGGCATGGAAAGGCAATGGTACGGCTGCCAGTCCGCTGCTTATCTCCTCGACCACCGACCTCGACCAACTGGCCACCGCAGTGAATGGCGGCAACAACTTCCAAGGCATTGTCTTCAAGGTCACCAACGACATCGACTATAGCTATACCACCGAATGGAACAGCAACAGTCAGGAAAACAACTTCACTCCCATCGGTAACGGCGACCATCCATTCTGTGGCACCTTCGACGGTGCCGGCCACATCATCAGCGGTATCCGCGCAGATTCGAGATCTTCGTCCCTGACATACGGTGGAATCTTCGGCAACATCAGCAATGGTGCCCTTGTGAAAGACATTACCCTGGCCGACACACGCTTCTACATTAACATGAGTACGGGCTCTCCACACATTGGGGGTATCGCTGGCAAAGCCGATGGGAACAGCACCATCACCAACTGCCATGTGAAGGACGACGTGGCACTGTTTCTCAGTGGAAACAACCAGCATGGTGGCGGCATCGTGGGCTACCTCATAGGAACGGTCAGCCACTGCACCAGTGCCGCCACACTGTCGTTCACCATTACCGGTGTTTATTATGACCACGGAGGTATCACCGGCTACTGTAAAGATGCTACTCTGACAGACAACTTTGTATTCGGCGCGACATTCAATGACAGAATACAGTATATTGGCGCCATCGCAGGTTTATATACCAACACCACCTTTGCCCGCAACTACTACGCACACTGCACCAAAGGCACAGCCACCTCAGGCTTCGGGTGTAACTGCACGGACATCACCGACAACGACGGAGCAGTGCCTCTCTTTTCCCTGACGCCCGCAGAAGGCATCAGTGCCACTGCAACAGCCACTGTCACCTATGGCGGAAACGACTACTACAAACAAGGGACTACCGTCACTTTGAGCGGCGGATTGGATGGGACACCCCCAGTAGGATATGCCTTTGATGGTTACTCAGTCAATGGCGAAGCCATTTCTGGCAATACCTTCAAGATGCCCGCAGCTGATGTCACCGTCACCATCGCCTTAGAAACCGCCTATACCTTGACACTGACTGACGGGATCATTGTCTTGACACCACCTGCCAGCAGTGATGGCGAGACCGATTACTACAAGGCCGGCACCACCATCACCCTGAGCGGAGGAATGGACGATGCCACAACAGACAATCCCTATTGCTATATCGTGGATGGTTTTTGCCTCAGCGGAAACACCTTCACCATGCCCGCCGCTAATACCACTGTCGTGGCTGCTCCCGTACCTACCGACTGGAACGAACAAGCAGGTCGCGATGGCAACAGTCCGGAAACAGCATACCTGATTTACACCACCGATCATCTCGATTTGCTGGCACAGCGGGTCAATGACGGCACCGCCGACTATGCAGACAAGTATTTCCGACTGATGAACGACCTCAACTACACCTACACCACCGCATGGGATGACGCCTCGAGCCAAGAGACGAACTACACACCTATCGGCTACCGCCCCTTCCTCGGCCATTTCTTAGGCGACGGCCACACCATCAGCGGCATCCGCATCTATCGGGGAGGTGATGAACCCATCGATGGCAGTCAAGGCCTCTTTGGTCAGATAGGCAGCGGTGCGGAAGTAAGCGGTGTCACCCTCACTGATGCCCGCATCACTGGATACGGAGATGTTGGTGGCATTGTGGGATCTAATCAAGGTGGCACAGTCACAGATTGCCATGTGGAGGCTGACGTTGCCCTTCACGCGGTGCAGAACTATGCACCAAATTTCGGCGGTATCGTGGGATTGAACAATAATTCAAGCACCGTGAGCAACTGCACCAGTGCGGTCACTATCACCGTGAAAGACGGTATCAGCAACCTCAAGTATTTCAGCGGCATCGTGGGGGATAACATAAGGAATTCCACCATCAAAGATTGCCGTGCCGAGGGTGCCGTCGTGCCTGCCGTCACATATGCTGGCGCCATCGTGGGATTTGATGATAACCGTACCATCTTAACCGACAACACCTATCACAGTTGCCTTGTGGGCAACAATGCCTTCAATATCGGCGTGGGATATAGAAATGGGGTTAATGGTGACATGGATGGCGCGATACTTGATGCCAGCGCCCTCCGTCTTGAAGACTGCCGTGACAACACCGCCCTGATTGTTGCCTACGCTGACCCTGCAAACCACACCGCAAACGATGGCACAGCACCCGATATCAGTTCCCTTGATGTCACTCTCCACGGTCGCACGCTCTACATGGATGGCCACTGGAATACGCTGTGCCTGCCGTTCGACGTCAGCGATTTCTCCAGCACACCGCTTGCCGGCGCCACGGTGATGACTTTGGACAACAGTGCGGAATGCAGCACCGGTTACGACGCTGCCACGAAAACCCTCACGCTCGACTTCGTGGATGCCAACACGATTGAGGCCGGCAAGCCCTATATCGTGAAGTGGCCGAGCGGCGACGACATCGTCAACCCTGTGTTCAACGGTGTCACCGTCGTAGATGAAGACCCCGCAGGACAGAGCGTCACGAGCAATGACGGCTCCGTCACCTTCGTCGGTTCCTACAGCCGCTACAAAACAGGCGGAGAGGACAAGTCATTGCTCTTCCTCGGTGCTGACAACACGCTCTACTATCCCAGCACTGCCATGACCATCGGTGCATTCCGCGCCTGGTTCCAATTGAATGGCATCACTGCTGGCGACCTCGACGCTCCCAACGGCATCAACGCCCTCGTCCTCAACTTCGATGGCGACGAGGCCAGCGGAATTGTGGACATTGACCATTCACCATTGAACATTGACCATTCAGATGATGCGTGGTATTCCATTGATGGGCGTAAGCTCAGTGGCAAGCCGACGCAAAAAGGCATCTATATCCATAATGGCAGGAAGGTGAGGCTTTAGGCCATTGAACATGGCCAGTCCTCATAGTCCTAAATGTCCGTAGAAACAATTCATCCG